>WGAN01000145.1 GCA_015494805.1 Caldifarciminota bacterium | reverse complement strand
CCTACGTACCACCGGAGACCCCCTTACCCCCCAGACCCCGCGACCGCTACGAGGACGAGATAAGGACGCATCTGGCCTCCATCGGGGCCTACGAGGTCGTGAGCCTCGGCCTGTTTTCCCCCAAGGAGGTTGAGGGTATGGAGGGCCTGAAGGTCATAAGCGACTTCAACGAGTCCTTCTCCACCCTATCCGCCTCCCCCCTACCCCACATCCTGAAGGCCCTCTCCTACAACCACCGCATAGGCAACCAGGGTGTCCCTATGTTCTCCATGGTGCGACTCTATGACTCCGAAGGGAACGAGGAGCGGTACGTCGTCTTCGGCATAACCTCCCCCGCCCACTACTACGACGCCAAGTTCTTCCTTGACTCCCTCCGGGAGAGGTTCGGATGGGATATCGGGTACGCCGTCCCTTCCGAGGATCCGGCCCTCCATCCGGACCTTAGCGCCGACCTCCTCTACGTCGGGGAGAGAGTCGGTGCCATCGGGGCGGTCAAGCACAGGATAGGCAAGAGGTTCGGCTTAAAGGCGCGGGCCTTCGTCTGGTACGTTAGGGTGCTACCTAAGGGGAAGGTGGAGTACCGCCGCTTCTCCAACCTGCCATCCTCCGTCAAGGATGTGTCCTTCATCGCCCCCAAGGACGTACCCTTCTACGAGGTGGATAGGTACGTAAGGGAGGTGGCCGAGGGGCTACCGGTTGAGAGCGTCCTCTTGGTGGATACCTACGAAGGGGAACCCATCCCGCCCGACAGCAGGAGCTACACCTACCGCTTCGTCATAAGGCCCTACGACTCCCCCCTGACCGAGGAGGGTATAAGGGAAGTCTTCGGTCGCATAACAGAGCGCATAGGTAGGCGTTTCAACCTAAGGAGGTAAAACGCTATGATGGGTACCCGGAAGGGAAGCCTATCGGACAAGATTCTGCAGCTAACGAGGAAGTACAAGGAGCTTCAGGAGAAGTACAGGGAGGCCTTGAGCGAGATAGAGAGGCTGAAAGGGGAGAACGAGGCACTTAAGGCTAAGCTGGACGAGGCCCTTGAGGAGCTTAGGGAGATTGAGAGGGCCATAGACGGTATGTTAGAAGAGTGATGCCACCGGAAAAGCGCGTCGTGGTGTTTAAGATAAAGAACGTCAATTACACCTGTGAGCTGCCCCCCGACAGGGAGGTGGACGTGGAAAAGGTGGCGGAACTCGTGAGACAGGTTGTAGAGGAGGCGCAGGCTTCCGGCCCTCCCCGGATGGTGATGGAGTACCTGAAGGCCGTAGTCGTGCGTCTCGCCGTTGAACTGGCGATCTTGGAGCAGGCTTTGGAAGGTGTGAGGGAAGATGGGAAAGATTAGCATAAACCTTACCCTTCATGTGGGTAAGTTCAAGATCCAGTACAGGTTAAGGGTTTCAGAGGACGAGTTGAGGAGGTTCGCGGAGGTCTGCAGCGAGTGCGACCCAAACGACCTCCAGGGAGTGAAGGAGAGGTTTGCCCGTACCCTTGAGGGGGTGATAGACCGCTTCATATCCAAAGCATACAGGGGAACGGACACCGCCGACAGGATACTGGCCAGGACGCTGGTCTATCTCGCCACCGAGTTGGTTTTAGTGGACGAGGCCCTGAAGAACGCAGAAGGAGGTAGGATCCTATGATGGCGACAGGCATAGTTATCGGAGTTTTAGGCATAACCTTGGGTATAACGGCTTTTATCTTGGGGATTTTCCTCGGAAGGAAGAGGTACCTGGCCCTCTTAGAGGAGGCCAAGGCAGAGGGGGAGAGGATCCGCAGCGAGCGGATATCAGAGGCCGAGAGGAAGGCGAAGGAGATGGTGGAGTCCGCCCGCAAGCGGATAGAGGAGGAGCAGAGGAAGTTCCAAAACGAGGTATCCCGCCGCAGGTACGAACTCAACCGCCAGAGGAGACAGCTCTCCGAGGAGGAGGAGAGGCTCCGCCGGAAGGAGGAGAACCTCCGCCGCCTTGAGCGGGAGCTACGGCAGAAGGAGGGGGAGCTGGCCCGCAGGGAGGAGAGGGTCAAGCACGCCGAGGACGAGTTAATGGCGAAGTTGGAGGAGATATCCCGCCTGACGGTTGATGAGGCGAAGCAGGAGCTGATGCGGCGGGTGGAGCAGCAGGCCCGCCTTGAGGCGGCCCAGCTCGCTATGAAGATAAAGGACGAGGCCCGCCAGAGGGCGGAGGAGGAGGCGAAGGAGATAATAGCCACGGCCATACAGCGGTGTGCTGCCTCCCGCACGGCCGAGGTCACCACTACCATAGTTGAGCTGCCCTCCGAGGAGATAAAGGGCCGGATAATCGGTAGGGAGGGAAGGAACATAAGGGCCTTTGAGGCCATAACCGGCGTTGAGTTGATAGTGGACGACACGCCGGAGATAGTGGTCATATCCTCCTTTGACGCCCTCCGTCGGGAGAAGGCCCGCGTCATCCTTGAGAGGCTCATAGAGGACGGGAGGATACACCCCGCCCGCATAGAGGAGATGGCGAAGAAGGTGGAGGAGGAGTTTGAGGAGCATATAAGGAAGATCGGAGAGGAGACCCTCGTGGAGCTTCAGATACCCTACATGCACCCGGAGCTGGTGAGGTTGGTCGGTAAGATGAAGTTCCGTACCTCCTACGGTCAGAACCTCCTCGCCCACTCCATAGAGACGGCCAAACTGGCCGGCATAATGGCCGCAGAGCTGGGCCTGAACGTTGAGGACGCCCGCCGGGCCGGACTCCTTCACGACATCGGCAAGGTGGTGGAGGACGAGGACGGACCCCACGCCATCGTCGGGGCCATGGTGGCCAAGAGGTACGGGGAGAAGGAGGCGGTGGTGAATGCCATAGCCTCACACCACGGGGACGTTGAGCCTACCACCCTGATAGCCCCATTGGTGGCGGCGGCGGACGCCATATCCGGGGCCAGGCCCGGCGCCCGGAGGGAGAGCATAGAGCAGTACATCAAGCGCCTGCACGACCTTGAGCAGATAGCCCGCCGCTTCCCCGGTGTCCAGAAGGTCTACGCCCTGTACGCCGGCCGTGAGATAAGGGTGATAGTGGACGCCAACAGGGTCTCCGACCTTGAGGCGAGGGCGCTATCCGAGGAGATAGCCCGGACGATAGAGAACGAGCTGCAGTACCCCGGCCAGATAAGGGTAATTGTCATCCGCGAGATAAGGGCAATCAGCGTCGCGAGGTGAAGGGGGTCTTCTACAGCATAGCCAGACGGCGGGTGGTCGTGGAGGAGGTGCCACCGCCTGCCCCGGCACCCGGCAGGGTCCTTATCAGGACCCTCTACTCCGCCATAAGTACGGGGACGGAGGGGCATACCGTATCCCTTGCGAAAAGCCCACTGAAGATAATCCGGGAGAGGGGAAGGGACGTCCTCCGCCTCCTCTCGCTGGCAAAGGACTTCGGACCCCGGTTCGTGTATTACAAGGCGAGGAGCCGGGCGGAGGGCTTGAGTCCCCTCGGCTACAGCCTCTCCGGTGTGGTGTTGGAGGACTCCGGCCCCTTCCGGAAGGGGGAGCTGGTCGTGGCCGTAGGGGGGCAGTGGGCCAACCACATGGAGGTGGTGAGCGTCCCCCACATCCTCGTGGCGAAGGCGAGCCGGGAGGACCTTGCCAGGGAACTGGCCTTCGGAGCCATAGCCTCCATCTCCCTGCACGCCATCAGGAGGTCTGGGATCCAGCCGGGGGAGAGGGCCTTGGTGATAGGG
>WGAN01000144.1 GCA_015494805.1 Caldifarciminota bacterium | reverse complement strand
GGATTTGGAGAGGTCAAGGGGTGGGATTTCAACTTCCCTGCGGTAGTCTCTGGGGAGGGAGGCGGCCTCGCTCCTTACGGGGACGGTGGCCACGTCTAAGCCCTTACCCCGGAGGGCCAGGACCACGAGGCTGTCGCCGTGGGGCTGGGGGTAGAGGAGGGAGAGGGAGTTCCGGGCCAGCCTCCTGAACTCCCCGTCCTTGAACAGGTAGGGGGTGAAGTTCTCCGTAAAGATGACCCCCTCCTCCCCGACGTAGGATAGGAGGGAAGGCTCCCGCGTTTGGGTTATGAGCCGCACCGAGTCCTCCCCCCAGGGGAGGTAGGCGACGTCCGTCCAGCCGTGATGGTAGAAGGTGAAGTAGAGGGTGTCTCCGTGGAACTTCAGGTCGGTAAAGCCCTCCCCTTCCTTCCCCCGCAGCAGCACCTTACCGCCGAGGAGGACTATGCTCTGCCTCGGTCCCTCCCTCCGTACGTAGGCTACGCCGTAGGGGGTGGAGACGGGGGAGTGCGCCCTCTCCCCGGAGGTTAGCCTTTTGACCTCGCCGGTGCCGAGGTTGAGGGAGTAGAGGTCGGAGAAGACGTAGAAGTTCCGCACCACCCGGTACTGGGAGAAGAGGATAACGCTGTCCCCCATCCAGGAGAGGGAGCCGACGGTGAGGGCGCGCACCGAGCGGATCACCTTACCGCTCTTTAAGTCCATCACCTTGAGGGAGGGGTACTCGTAGGTGTTGTCCTCCGTATATGCGAGGTACCTTCCGGAGGGGGAAATGGATAGGGTACCCTTACCGCTTCCGTTGTCCGTCAGGAGCCTGTACCCAACCCTCCGGACCTTGAGGGCCTCCAGCCTAAGGCTCGTTCTCCACCGGTTGAAGTCCCCCATCTCCCTCAAGAGGTAGGGGCCGGGGATACACCCGCACGAGCAGAAGGTTATGGGGTCCTCAAAGTAGGAGGAATTGACCACCCTCTTTACCACCTCCCGCTCTCCCTTCCTGCCGGCGAGGAAGTTGAGGTACATCCCACCCCACAGGTACCACCTCCCGAAGGGCCACCGGTCCACGTACATACTCATTAAGTCGGGCGTGAGCCTGCCGCCGTCCTTGACGTAGGCGAGCATCTGGTCCGTGAAGTAGCGGTTGTTGAGCCTCCCGTACCCCCCCTTTGACTCGTAGTAGGTGGCTATCCCCTCTATCTGCCATCCGGGGTCCAGGAGGTTGGGGAAGGCGCACATCGCCGGGTTCCTCCCGAAGATGAGGCGGGATAGCTCCGGAAGGGGCAGCACGCCCCAGAGGGGATGGGGTTTGTCAAGGTGGAAGGTATGCACCAGCTCGTGGGACAGGAGGTCCTCAATCCACCCCTCCATACTCCCGAAGTAAGGTTCCCCCACCGGCGGCTGGAGGTAGAGGGTTACGGTGTTCTCCGGGAAGGGGGTTGAGAAGCCGTTGGAGAAGTCGTAGGCGTCTATCAGGACGAGGTTGACCTTATCCGGGGACCACCCGAAGGTTCGGCTGTACAGGGAATAGAGGCTCTCGGCCACGTAAGCCACCCGCGGAACCCAGCCCTCCGTACCCCTGTGGTAGTGTATCAGGAAGTGGCGGGTCTCGTAGGTGCGGAACTTCAGGTCTGGGGGGAGCTTGAGCTGGGCGAGGATAAGGAGCATAATGGGTATTTTAACGGGGATAGAGGAAAGGTTGGCGGAATTTTCCCCTGCTGCGCATCAAAGACCTAACGGCGTCGGGGATGTCAAAGCGCACATGGTTATACGTTGCTTCGGAGGTAGTGTGATGCACACTTTCAGGAGACCCGTATTGCACCGAAGGCAATCCGTTCCCGAGGTTTTCAAAATCCGTCATAGGGGGTACGAGAATCTTGAAGTGCGACTTACTATTTCTTAAAGTGTAAGTTTAAATTTTATAAAATATATCTTTCAGTTTTTAAAAGTGCGTTGTTCGGCTTTAAGCGGTGGACGAAGTATCATTTCCGTCGGCGTAATACCGCCGTTTGAAGCACCCATTCAAAAATGGGAATCGGCAATCCGAGTCTAGATTTTGGCACCGGTGATGCGGTGAATTTTTATGCCGACGGTTCATCGGAGGTTGAATCATTCTATACGATACTAAATATTTGAAGCAGAATCTGGCTCGGTACCGTTGAAGATCTTGAAATTGTAGGGTTTAAAAGTTGTAAAAGCCTAATTTAAAATTATGCCCATATTTTTATTGATGTATGAAAAATTGGAAAAATTCAGTAAATCTTTAAGTTGAGCTATTCATTTGGATATTAAGCCGATGGGGAGGGATTGCTCCGCAGCCCTATCAAACGGGACAGAAGAATTTTAAAGGTGAGCTTTCGGTTTACGAAAGTTGAGCTTTACATTTCTTAAATAGGGATTAGCGATTTCCTAAAGGATAAGTTTCAGATTTTGAAAGTGCATCCGTCTCCCGTCAAACGGCGAACGGAACCCCAGACAACGGACAGGTATCCCCCTACCGGCTCAATACCGGGGGAGCTTCACGTTCCCATCAACCCCATAGCTACTCGTGCCTGTCAATCCCGCTATCCTTTGAATACTCCTTTATGTCCCCGCTCCCCGATACCGTTCCGCTACGGGGCCGTTCCTTGTCCCTTCGCTCACCAAGTGTCAGATTTTTGTAGTAATTCTGATGTGTAAAATTTGTTCTGGTTGTGTGCAAAATGTATCATGTTTATAACTCATCGCCGTTATAATTTTCTTTCTATGCTGTGGATCCTGATATCGCAGGACCTGTACGGCGTATGGAACGAGGCGTGGCCGATGTTTCGGCACGATTACAAGCGTACGGGGCATTACAAGGCGTGGAAGGCCTCGTGTTCCTCTATGTCCCACCTCTACGACGTCGTCCACGGTACTATGGACGAAAGTGTGATAAGCAGGGACGCCAACGGGGATGGGTATACGGACGTGATAGGGACCCAGGCCGAAGCGTACGGCGTTAAGGTGATACACGGATGGAACGGTACCACCATCTGGCAGTCCGGATCGGACAGGTACTCCTACCCTCCCATACCCGCAGCCGCCTCCGATACGAGGGTCTTCGCCGTAGGATACAACTACTTCCAGGTTTTCAACCTCTCCACCGGTTCAACTATCTACAGGTACTCAAAAGGTGGCTCTAGGGATCCCGCTCCTGCCGTAGCCGATATAGATAACGACGGCTGTCCGGAGGTATATACGGCCTTCGGCCGTACGGCCGTCGCCATAAACGGCTGCGCCTCCTCCTACTCTACCTTATGGACCTACTCCCTACCTGCGTCTCCCTACGCCCCTGCCCTTGGGGACGTGGATGGGGACGGAGACCTTGAGGTCCTGTATCCCACGAGCAACAGCACTGTTTACGTCTTGGACGCTGCCACTGGCAGTTTCCACAGTTCCTTCTCGTTTGGCTCTCCCTACTCAGGTATGCCCGATTACACGGTGGCCTTAGATGACCTTGACGGGGACGGGAAGGACGAGGTCGTGACCGTTACCACCTACTACATCAAGGCCCACGATTTCAACTACGGTTGGAGTGAAAATTGGTCCGTCTTCATCTACTCCGGTGGCTCTGTCCCTGCCCTTGGGGACAAGGACGGCGACGGCCTACCCGACGTATGGGTCATAAGGAACAACAACGTCTACGTCTATAAGGGGACGGATGGTTCCCTCCTCGGTAGCTCCAGCGTCGGCGACCTGAACTCCGACTATCCTCCATCCCTCGCTGACCTTACCGGCGACCGGATCCCAGACGTTCTGGCTATCAAAGGCTCCCATTATGTCCGGGTCATCAACGGTGCGACCCTCACCCCGGTAATGACGCTCGGCTCAACTCCTTACGGCATAACCTCCGAGGTGGTCGTCTTGAAGCTCCGGAATACCCTCGGCCTTACGGTCGGGGATCACTCCTGCCACATAAACACTTGGGGCGGCTGTCTCATCGGTACGGACGACGAGCTATCCGTAGGAGAGAAGGAGGATGCCCAATCCACCCTGAAGTTTGACGGCACGTACGTAGTGGCAAAGGGGAGGGAGATAGAAATCTACGACCGCTCCGGACACATCCTCCTAAGGGGCTACGGCAAGGTCTCGGTGTCCTCCCTGCCCAAGGGCATATACTTCGCCCGCTCCGGCGAGAAGGTCATAAGGATTGCAGTCAGGTAGGACTGCAGGGGAGGTTAGAACTTTATCCGTATATCTGCCCTGATCTGGTTCTTGCGGGTGAAGATGCCTCCTTCGTAGTCGCCGCTTAGGTCGTAGATGTAGCTGAAGGTGGCCTCAACGGCGTTGCTGAACTGGTAGGTGGCGCTTAGGGTCATATTCTCGCTCTTCCGACGGGATAGGGTGTCTATAGAGTTCGGGAGGCCCTCAAAGAGGTGGTTTATGGAGACGTCCGTACCCGTTGAAACACTGTATTTAAACGATAAAGTTAGCTGATTTTTAAGAGAAAGTAGACGACTTTTACTCCAGGGGAACCTTATTCCAGCAAAACTTGTAAAGGTGTGGCTTACGGTCAGGTCCTGGTTGGTTTGGACGGATCTGGTCTCCAGGTTGGTGGCGGAGTACACCTGGTGGTCTGTCGTGTAGGTGTAGGTGTAGGTGTACCTCAAACTGGTGCCGTTCCGTAGGGTAGCGTTGGGCGAGAAGCTTAGGGTCCTCGTCCTCCTCTCCGTCTTTGGTTCCACCGTATCCGTCGCCGTAGGTTCCCATAGGGGATAGGTGGTGGCGCTCCTCTCGTCAGAGTAGCTCACGGTGAAGTCGGAGGAGGCTACGAACTTGAGGTTGGAAACTATCGGGAGGGGCCGCCCGTTGAGGGTGAGGTCGGGGAACCTCCACGTCTCGGTTAGCATCCTCCTCGTCCTATCGTCGCTTAGGTCCCTCCGGTAGCTGCCGCGGGGGGAGAGGCGGTAGTTCCCCAGATTGATGTCCGTTGAGAGGTCGTAGTTGTGGGTCTCCCTCCACATAGACCTCTGGGTGTCCGTTACGATAACCTCTGGGTCTAAGGAGATGCCGAGGCGGTAGGGTAGGGAGGCCCGGCCGAGGGCGGCGTAGAAGTTGGACGTACGGCTGAAGGAGTAGCCGAACCTAACGCTCCTCCAGACCCGTGAGAGCCTCTCCATCCCGTACAGGATGGTGTGTAGGGGGCCGGCCTTGGAGAGGGCGGTATCCTTGCTCTTATCCCTCAATCCCCCTATCTTGGAGAGGATGGTCCCGCTCTCCAGGTTGAGGTTGAAACCTACGCTCAAGTCCTCGTTTAGGTCCCGGACGTCAAACCCGGTTAGGGCGTTCTCCGGTTTCCTACTCTCCGAATAGCCGTGCCTGTAGTTTATGGAGGGCTGGAGGAACCAGATCGTTCCGAGGTTGAGGGAGGAGGTTAAGTTCTCCCTGAACTGGCTCTCAAAACCGAGGAGGCTATCCAAAGGGGTCTTGAGGAGTTCCCCGTACCGGTAATCGCCCCGGCGGGAGACGGAGTAGCCGAAGCCCAACATACCGGGGATGGGGTCGTAGTTTATGCTGGCAGATAGGTTGCCGTTTTTGTCCGTTCGGCGGGTCTTGGCCCCCAACACGTCGGAAAAGGTCGCCGTCCGCCTGTAATCGTAGGAGATGGAGTATGAGGAGGGGAGGTACCTGTACCTGCGGCCCCCCAACATAAACTCCCCCGTTGGCCTGTAGGAGTACCTGACACCGTAGTTCTCGGATACCGTTGAATCCTTGGACTGTCCCGGTATGTAGGAGAAGTCGTACCTGCTGCCGTAGTTGAACCGCCAGGGGTCTAAGAACCACTTTCCGATGAGGTTGGTGGAACCGTTTTTGGAGAAGGTGAAACCGTAGGACGTCGTCTTGCTTACGGAGGTCAGGCGATGCCTCTCCTCCTCCGTAGTGACGGGGACGTCCAGACCGGGGTAGAACTTGGGCAGACGGCTGGAGAACCCGTAGGAGAAGTTTACGGGGGCGTTCAGACCCCAGGACCTCGGAAAGAGACGGTGGGCGTTAAAGGTGGTATTTACGTTTATGCGGGAGGTCTGGTATCGGCTTAGGTCGGTGGCGGAGCGGGCGAAGTCTATCTGCTCAAAGTTCCCGCTGACGTTGCTCTGGAAGAGGTCGGAGACGTTGAGGCTCATAGAGACGTTCCCGGCGTAGGCCGAAGTCTTCACCGGGTCGGTTAGACGCAGCTCGTTGACCCACAGCTCCCCGGATATGCGGCTGGGTGAGTCGTTGGCCACCCCTATCCAGAAGAACTCAACCTCAAATATGCTGGGGTTCCCCTTAACCCCGTACCGTCCGTTGCTCCTGTAGTCTGGGGAGTAGTCCTTACCTTTGAAGAGGACGAGGCTATCTAAGGGTATCTTGACGCTCTGCCACCCTTCCCCCGTTATCCTCTGGCGGAACTCGTAGAAGTTCAGGGAGTCCTTACCGAACCGGACGATGAGGGTAGGATGGCTCCCCGTCCTGTCCCAGACCCAGAGGGATACGGAGCGGTAGTTTATGAAGTTGTACTTAGTGTCCATCTTCTTGCGGGCGAGGACGTAGTCGCCGGGCTTTATCTCGTAGAGGAGCGACATAGACCCCTCGTCCTCAAGGGCCATGGTGTTGCTCTCGTAGTTGAGCTTCTCCTGTACCCCCGGAGGAGATACGTATCCGGGGGTCGTCTTACGGCTTACGAAGTTGATGGCGAGGTACTGGGTGGTGTCGGCGGTATCCACCTTCGGACCCTCGTTTATCCAGTTGCTGCCGCCTATTCCGAGGTGCCACAGGAAGAGGGTGTCCGTACGGGTGAAGCCGTACCACGTGAGCCTGTAGTATGCTATACGGTCAAGGGAGGGGTTGCCGTACACCCTCGTGGGCTTTTTAAGGGGAATGCGGTAGAGCTTCCAACCCTTGTACTCGGCTATGGGGGTGGTGGTGTCCAG
Organism: Caldifarciminota bacterium; assembly: GCA_015494805.1. Taxonomy (GTDB): domain Bacteria; phylum Hydrothermota; class Hydrothermia; order LBFQ01; family LBFQ01; genus JAADCS01. The sequence continues at coordinate 5,949 of WGAN01000144.1, read as the reverse complement.
GTCTATGACGTAGGAGTAGAAGTTCTCTTTCATATCCAACTGGAAGTTCCGGTTGAGGTCCTCCGTCTCCATGTGGTGGTTCCCCTCGTACCGGTTGATGGCGAAGGGGTCCGCCCTTGCGGGGTCGGAGATGGTGTAGTCGTCGTTCCCCCAATCCCCACCGGACGGGTTGCAGGGGCCGTCCTCCCCCCTCTTACCGTCAAGGCCCACGTCCTCCCTAGTCTCCGTAAACTGGTTGTCCCCGTCCAGGTCCTCCGTGTTCAGGACCCCCAGGCCGTAGAAGTTGCCATCGCAAGCACGGACGTAGGCGTCCTCGGGTATGTTGGTACCGATGTCAAATATCAGGATTCCGTGGCCCCTCACGTACACCTCAACGTACTCCCTGTCGGCGTAGTTCATCTCCCTCCTCTCCCCCAGCATTATGGTCATGAAGTTGGGGATACCGGGAATCCGAGGCTCGGCCACCAATCTCATAAGCTGCTCCGGTTTGTTCTCGTCGTTGGGGTCGGTGACGGGGAGGATGTCCTTTCTGACAGCCATAATGGCCGAGTACCACGACTGCCTGTTGGCGAGGATGGAGGTATCGGCATAAGAGGTGGAGTCCAGTATGTACGGTAGTGAGCCGTGAATCCACTCCCTGTAGTCGTAGGATACGAGATTGGTTAGGTTAGCATCTATCTGGTCAAACTTGTCTATGTATGCTTCCCCGGCGGTGTTGGGGTTGGGGAAGGACTTCGCAACCTCCCCGTTCAGCTTGACCTCGCTCCTCTTCTCAAGGCTCAAGGGGGTGCGGGCGTTCAGGAAGCGGTTCAGGTAGTCCATCGTGTGGTTGAACTTGAGGGAGGCGTCCAGTACCCCGTAGCCCGTTGGGGCGCCGGCGAAGTCGGGCCTCCTCTGGGAGGAGGCGCGGGACTTGGACATGTAGTTGAGGCTGAACTGAAGGTTCTCGGATATGTCAAAGGTGGAGGCGAGGCCCAGGATGGCCCTACTCTGCCCCCCGCCGAAGCCGTACTCCTGCCTGTAATTTACCTTTATCTCGTCCGTCTCGTTTAGGGGTATCAGGAAGTGTATGGTACCCGTAGCGTAATCCACGGTGTAATCCCTACCTTCCTCCAGTTTCTGCCCGTTCCGGAACACCTCAACCGACCCGTTCAGTACCCCTCCACCCAAGGATATGAACTTCTGGGGCTTCTTGAAGGTTAAGACCATGTAGTACTTCTCGGAGTAGTAGTTCTGCCAGTACTCCCTGTCTAAAAGGTAGATGACGCTGTCCCTATCGTTGAGGACGGTGTCTGCGAAGGGCCAGAACTTGGGGAAGATGAGGTAGCCTCCCCCCTCCGGCCTCACGTCCAGGACCCTGAAGTTCACCGTATCCGTTCCATTGACTACCGTCACTATCTCGTTTATGTGGCCGTCCCCGTCCGGGTCTACGCCGAGGAGAGTGGAGAACTTTATGCCGCCCTGGCCGATGGAGTCGTTGGTGGTGGGATTGTCCCGGTAGATGTTGAAGGTTATGCTGGTGGGGGCCACGCTCGTGTCCAGCTCGTAGGGGAGGGTATAGACGTTCTTAAGCTCAAGGAGGTTGATGTTCCGGGCGCAGGTCAGGAGGGTGTCGGAGGAGGTCATCTTGTTGAGCTTCATCAGGAGCATCCTGACGGGGTTGGTGCTGTCGGGGGATGGGGGGATGTATCCCACCTGTACGGTGTCGGTACCGTCCTGTTTTACGAGGGTATAGACGGCTCCCAACCACCACTCGGAGGCGTCGGGTGGCTCCAGTATCTGGATAACGTTCCTACTGTAGAACCGGTAGGTGGAGGGGTCCATCTGGACGAACCTACCGCTGACGAAGCACCGGGTGGTGTCGTCCGTTATCAGTCCGAGGGAGTCCATAAAGTGGAAGGCCTTACCGTAGACGTAGGTGTTTCCCGTGAGGGTGAGGGGTCGGTAGAAGAGGACGAGGTTGGTTATGCGGTACTCGTTGGGGTCGCCGGATACGAAGGGGGCAACGGGGAGGTAGAAGAAGGTCTCCTTCAGGTAATCGCTCCCCCATATCGTATCGGTGATTATCTGGGATTTGGCCTGGAAGACTTTGGTCTGGCTCTGGCCTTTCTCCTTGGTGGCAACGGCCACTATCTTGGCCGGACCAAAGGCGAACCTACCCTTCAGACCGAATAGGCCCGCTCCCGCACCGATGGAGGAGTAGCTAGTACTGGGGAAGTCGGAGACGTCTATGTCCCCCGCCTGAAGGCTCTGCACTATGTCGTCGTCCGTACCGGTGTAGGAGAGGAGTATCTTCTGGCGGTTCATCTCCGTCGCCTCGGAGTTGTGTCTGACCTCAACCTTCAAACGGTCGGTTATCTGGCCGGTTATTATGACGTTTAGGGTTTGCTTCATGTTCAGGCCGGGGACGTTGCTCATCTGGTAGGTGTTGTTGAGGTTCTGCCCGCCGGGACTTAGGAGGTCTTCCTTGTATCCACCGATTGAGATGGTTTGACTTCCCCGCAGGGATACCTTGCTGACGCCCTCCCCGAGGAACCTCCACCGCTTGGGGATCTGGACGGGTACCTCTATGTCGGGGACGAGACCGGATATGGCGCTGGAGGAGGCGGTATCGTAGGGCTTTACGGTCGTCTTACGGAGGTACCTGACGAGGTTTATGCCGAAGAACTCGTCCAAGGAGTAGACCTTTACGGTGTCCTGCGTCCCGAAGTAGTCGTATACGCCATACACACCGGTGGAGTCGTAGGTGTAGGTGTAGGAGAAGGTCTCCTCCAAAAACCTCCGTGTGAAGTAATCTTCGTATGAGAGAAGGAGCCAGATCACCTTACACGAACTCTATACCTTCTACGCTCCTGACGACGCTACCCCTGTAGAGGAAATCTATCTGCCTCAAGGCGAAGTGATAGTCGCCCTCGTTGAGGGCAGAAACGCCGTCCATCGGGACGACAACCTCGTACCATCTAAGGGCAGCCGAACCGGCCGTGTGCAACACGCATATGTTGGCCACCGTACCAACGACGACGAGCCTCTTGACCCCCTTTAGGCGGAGTAGGTGGTCCAAGGGGGTACCGTAAAAGCCGTCGTACCGGAGTTTCTTGATGAGGGTGTCCCCTTTGTGAGGCTTAAGTTCCTCCACTATCTCCGCCCCCCACGTACCTGCCACGGCGTGCCTCCCCCATATGGCGAACTCCGGGTCCTCCTCCCCGTGCCAATCTTGGGTGTAGAAGACGGAAACCCCGGCCTTACGGGCCTTTTCAAGGAGTTTCGCTATTGCCGGAACCGTTTTGGGAGCCTCCGGTACGAAGAGCGCCCCCTTGGGATGGACGAAGTCGTTCTGCATATCCACCACGATGACGGCAGTATCCCTCGCCGGCAGTTCCACCCTGTCCTTTACGCTGTACTCCGCCATGGAATGGTATTATAGACCCGAAAGGGGGAGCGTGTCTAAAACTTCAAGGCTCAAGTCTACGGGTTTGGCCGCCTTCGTTATGGCACCGATGGATATACGGTCCGGCCGCAGGGACGCGTACGCCTGGAGGTTCTCAAGGGTTATGCCGCCGGAGACCTCCACCTTGAACCCCATCCTCCGGGCGGTGGGTATAGCCCTCTGTAGGGTTTCCGGATCCATGTTGTCCAGTAGGACCCAATCTATGGGCAACCCCTCAAGGCTCAAGAGTTCCTCGTAGGTATCCACCTCCACCACGAGTGGCGTATGGGGGGCGTTCTCCCTGAAGGATAGGACGGCCTTCCGTAGGGAACCGGCTATCCTCTTGTGGTTGTCCTTTATCATACCCACGTCGGAGAGGCTGAACCTGTGGTTGTACCCTCCACCAACCCGTACGGCGTACTTGTCGTAGTACCGCAGTAGAGGGGAGGTTTTGCGGGTGTCGTATATGGGGACCCCGTCGGCCCTCTTGACGAACTCGGCCGTTAGGGTGGCGATGCCGCACATCCTACCAAGGATGTTTAAAAGTGTGCGCTCCACCAGAAGTACGTCCCTCGCCCGCCCGCGGAGTTCCGCCACCGTATCGCCCTCCCGGAACCTATCCCCATCCTCCATTTTCCTAACGATCTCCAACGAGGGGAAGAGCCGTCCGAGGGCCTCAAAGAGGGGGTCGGAGGCCAGAATGCCCCCTTCCCGCGCCACAACCGTGGCGGCCACATTAACGTTGGGGACGGCGTACCTGCCCGTAATGTCGCCAAAGGGCGCATCCTCTAACAGGGCCAAACGGAGGACCTCAACCGCCTCCACCTGCGTATTCTAAGGAGGCCCGCTGGGGCGTACGGGGGGACGATCAGAGCGAAGGGATTACGAAGGCGGGTTTTCGGTATTCGGTGGATGGCCCACCTCTGAGGGAGTGGTCGGCGTTCTATAATTTGGGATTATGCTGATAGGGGGATAGCCTACCTTCCACGTCCTCCCCATTAACGGGGTATTGAGCCGATAGAGGGGTACCTATCCGTCGTCCGAGTACGCATAGGGTATAGCTTCCCGACGGCATTTTTCCATTTTTTGGGCGCAGGTGAAAGTGGGATAATATGAGAAAATGTTTGTAAATATGGTAGTTAGCATCAAATTGTTAAAAATCTGCATGTACTTCCATAAAATCTTAAAATTATCCCAGTTTTATGGGGCTGTGGGGTGATAGTCATTCCATCAGCAGAATCCCGGTTTCAGAAGGTGCGAGATACAGTTCAACGGATCCTTGAAGGCCATATCGTACCATCCATAAACCTATCCACCAAATACCGCAATCTTTTTGGGGAAGTTCCCAACCCCTCATCCGCCGAATATCGCATCATCTACCGAATATCGTTGTTTAAGAAGAAAAAGAACTGTTTGTGCCATTGTGATTTTCCCACGCTTAATCATTTAGACTCATCGTCCATACCCTCACCCTCGGCAAGGGCCTCTATCTCCCTCCATTTTTCGTACAACTTCCTTATCAGAGGGACGTACTTATCTTTGAATCGGTAGTAAATGCGGCGATTTTCAGATTTACTCTCAAGAAAACCCGCATCGGCCATGGCCTTCAGATAGTATGCTATGGTGGTATGTATGCCGTGCCTGTAGAAGTCGGAAGGGGAGAGCCACCGGTTGTTGTATCTCGCAAACAGGTTGACTATCTTCCGGACCGCAGGGCTGTCAAGGTACCCTTCAACGAGGTTCCTGTACTCCCAGATATACACCCGCTTCACAGATGCAAATTGTAAAGACGCCGAAGGTGGGGTAATTTTCAACCATATCACTTGTCCATTACCAATTACTTGACAAATCAAGTTGATTCATCCATTATTCCTCTCCTATGGCTACGCTAAGGGCGACTCTTTTTCCTTCCCTTCGTCTTGGGTATAGCACTTGCCGGATGCAAAGGGGAACCTACGGTTCTCCTTGAGGAAACCACAGTGGTACCGCAGGAAGGTTACGTCTCCTACACCCTCTCGCTGGAGGAGGGGACGGAGGTTGAGACCGAGGTAAGGGTCCAGAACGATCAGCCCATAGATGCCCTTCTCATAGACGCTTCGGACCTCTCCGTTTGGGAGGATACTACCAGCATGAGCATAGACGTCTATACGTGTTGCTCAACTACCGGGGTCAAGAGTAAAACCTATACCTTCATCGCTCCCAAAACCGGTGAGTTCGCTGTAATACTGAACAACGGATGGCGGGCTTTTGATGGTTCCCTCCCCTCCGAGAAGGACGCCGACGTTTACGTAAAGATGACGGCAAAGTAAAAGGAGGTAGAGCCATGAGAAGGGCCTTAACTTTAGAAACGATAGGAGGGGCGCTTCTCCTTTCGTCCTGCGCTACCATAAGCATAAGCGGGGAAGCCCAGCTTGCCCCGAAGTCCGCCGTGTGCAGAAAGGTCAACCAGAAGCAGATCTGGTTCCTCTTCGGCCTCTTCCCCATCGGAGACAACTCCACCGACGACATCATACCCAAGGGCA
>WGAN01000143.1 GCA_015494805.1 Caldifarciminota bacterium | reverse complement strand
TGATGGCGGTTATGGCGAAGAACCAGAAGACGATGGGCAGGATGGTGAATTCGGGTATGTGCTTGGGGAGGGGGTGCATCCCAACGTAGTGGTTGAGGTCGTCTATGATCTTCTTCTGCTGGGGGTCTCCCCAACCGTGGGTGAGGATGATCAGACGCAGGCCCTCCGGGTACTGGGGGGCTATCAGGTCTATGTACCACAGCCGCACGAAGTTGACGGCTGCGAGGAGCAGACCCGATACGAACAGGAGGATGCGGTTAAGCGTTTTCATGGCTTATCTCCTTCCTAATATTTTCCCCGACAATATCTGTCAGGATTCCTAAAAAAGCGGGGGGGCTTCCGCCCCCCCTTACCTCTGTCGCGTTACAGGTCTTTGTCAAGGCCCCACTTGAGAGGCACGTTGGAGCCTTTAGGCGAGACGCGCACGTACCCCTGCATCTCCTGGTGCAGGGCGGAACAGAAGTCTGTGCAGTAGTACGGATAGACGCCGGGCTCCTTGGGTACCCACCTGATGGTGAGGGTCTGACCGGGCATTATGAGCATGTTGGGCTCGGGCGCACCGAAGATGGCGAAGCCGTGCGGGATGTCCCAATCCTGCTCTATGTTCGTGACGTGGAAGTAGACGGTGTCGCCCACCTTTATACCCTCAATGTTGTCGGGGTTGAAGTGGGACCTGATGGCCGTCATGTAGACGTGGACGACGTTGCCCTTGCGCTCAACGCGGGTCTCGTTCTCGCTCTTGACGGCGTAGGGGTGCTGGTTCTCCTCAAGCTTGTAAATCTTGACCACCTTGTCCTTTATGAGGTCGGCGGGGAGAGCCTGGGCGTAGTGAGGCTCACCTATGGTGGCGAAGTCAAGGAGCATCTCCATCTTCTCACCCGTTATGTCTATGAGCTGGGCGGACTGGTTGAGCTCCGGACCGACGGGCAGGTACCTGTCCTTGGTTATCTTGTTGAGTGCCACCACGTACTTGCCGAAGGGCTTACGGGAGTCTCCACCGGGTATCATGAGGTGTCCAACGGAGTAGTAGACGGGTATACGGTCCACGACCTCACACTTCTCTATGTCGGTCTTGATGATCTCGGAGGAGATGAAGCAGGAGGTATAGACGAAGCCCTTGCCGTCAAACTCGTTGTGCAGGGGACCTATGCAGGCCTTGGGTACCAGACAGTGGTTCACGGCCTCAAACTTCAGGACCGGGATACCGTCTATGACCTTCTCAACCTCGTTGTTCTCTATGGCCTTCATCATCTTGGAGAAGGAGTGGATGGGCAGGTCGGCGGAGAGCTTACCACCGGCTATGATGTACTCACCCGTGGGGTCTACGTCCACGCCGTGCGGGGACTTGGGCGTAGGCAGGTAGTAGGCCACACCCTCACACTCGGTGGGGAGTATGACCTTGACCTTGTCCCCGACCTTGGAGAAGGCCATGTGCTTCTTGTCGTCGTAGTAGTTGTGGTAGTACTTGGCGGGGAACTCGTGATACTTACCCTCCTGCAGGCACTGCTCGGCCTTCTTCCAGTTGACGGCGAGGATGTAGTCCTTGTCGTGCTGGGAGGCGTTCTTCTCAAGCAGGGTGTGGGCCTGCTCGGTGTTGTAGGAGGTGAAGAAGCACCAGCCGTGGCTGGGCCCCTTACCGCAGTGGCCGAGGTCGTAGTCGTAGCCGGGAACGAGGAGCTGGAAGGCTATGTCCATCTTGTCCTCACCCTCGTAGTTAGGGTCGTTGTTCACCTTGATGAAGGTGATGGTTCCCTTGAACTCCTTGGCGTAGTCCTTAATGGGTACGTCCTTGAACTTACCGGTCTGGATGTCTATGGGTACGGAGAAACGGGTACCGGCCGTGACGTACTCGGTGTTCATGGTTATGAAGGTGGAGGGGTGGTTACCGGCGCTGTTGGGTATCTCTATGATCTCACGGGTCTCCATTGTGGCCAGATCTATACGGGCGACACGGGGGGTGTTGTTGGCGTTGATGAAGATCCAGCGGCCGTCCACCTCACCGTTCGTCTGGGAGAGCTCGGGGTGGTGGGTATCGTCCCAAGGTATGAAGCCGTGGGACGTCATGAGCATAGCCTTGGTCTCCTCGGTGTAGCCGTAGCCGTTGCGAGGGAATACGGAGAAGACGGGAATTATCTTGAGGAGCCTACCGGAGGGGAGACCGTAGACCATCAGCTGGCCGTTGAACCCTCCGGAGAAGAAGGCGTAGAACTCATCGTACTCACCCGGTGCCACGTATACCTTCTCCGCGGCCGAAGAGGCACCGGTCTTTGCCGCGCCCTTCTCCTTGGGCGGACACCCCATAAAGAGGGCGCCCACGCCTATCGCTCCTATCACTCCTGCGAGAATCAGGGTACGCCTGTTCATAAATACCTCCTTTTAGTTCTTCTTTTCCTTTGCAGCCTTCCTCAAGAACTCAAGTATGGCCCTCGCCTCGTCCTTGCTCACGTTCTGGTTGGTCATGGGTACGCCGTACTCCTCAAGGAGCTTCTGGGCCACCGGGTCCTTGAGGATCATCTCATCCGGGTTCATTATCATGTTCATTATCCACTCCGGGGGCCTCTGGTCGGTTACACCACGAAGGGGAGGGCCGACCTTCTTCTTGTCCAGCTCGTGGCAGGCGGTACAGCCCTTCTTGTCAAACAGCTCCTGCCCCTTCTTGGCCAGGGCCTCGTCTATGGTCTCGGGGAGGTTCAGAGGCTCCTGTATGGGACCGACCCCGAACTCGCTGACCTGCTCGCTCTGGGCGGTGGCCTGCGTTTGCTCAACCGTGGCCGTCTGCTGGGCCTTCTGCTCCGTGGTGTTGCTTGAACTTTCGGACTTCTTCCCCCCACCGCACCCTACGACGAGGAGGATGGGCAGGAGATACATCGGAAGACGCTTCATAACCATAGGACGGTATTATACGACGGTATCAATTCCTTGTGGGGGTACGATGATGCAAAAGGTTTTTCAGGTTTTCCATAAAAAACTGCCATCCGGCGGACAGGCAAGGTGCATATACATAAGTTTTTACACTTAAATGACACATAAACACTGTACGAACGCCGTTTTGCATAACCTCTTAGTATAAGGACGCGTCCTTAAAATCACGGGCTATGTTGAAGAGAGTTCTCGGTGTGTTGCTCCTGGGAGCGGTGGTAGTGGCGGTCTCCGGTTGCAACAGGGGTAAGGAGGAGACGACCTCTATGAACAGAGGGATCACCCTCCCTACGAAGGACAGGGGTCCGTATCCGGAGGAGAAAATAACAGTTCCCCGCTACCCCGGAGCCGTTGTTGAGAACTACGAGGAGGTCTTCGCCCCCGGAGGCAAGGACGTGTCCTTCGTCCGGGTCTACCTGAACACCAAGGACCCGTACGAGAAGGTGCGGGATTTCTACAAGAAGGCCTTCAGGGACAGGTACGGCGAGCCTACGGAGGAAGGGGAAGAGAGAGGTATATACCACGTTATGAAGGCGAAGGGGAAGGGGTACGCCCCCTACTTCCAGATAGAGGTCACGGACCTCGGAGACTACCGCAGGGTTGTTATAACCCGCGCCGACGAGAACAAGTAGGCCCACCGTAGAATAGGCGGAAGTTGGAGAGCATAGTCGTAGAGGACCTGCACAAGCGGTTTGGAAAGAATTACGTACTCAAGGGCATAAACCTGAAGGTCAGGAGCGGTGAGATAACGGCCATCCTCGGTCCCAACGCCTCCGGTAAGACCACCCTCATCAAGTGCATCCTCGGTCTCGTCATCCCCAACAGGGGGAAGATAACCGTAATGGGGGAGGATGCGCGGAAAGGGGTGGAGTACCGCCGGTTCATAGGCTACATGCCCCAGATAGCCCGCTTCCCCGAAAACCTGACCGTCTCCGAACTCCTGAATCTGGTCAAGGACATCCGCTCCCAACCGGCGGACGAGGGGAGGTACCTGGACCTCTTCGGCCTCCACAAGTTCTTGAATACGCCCCTTGGCGTCCTCTCCGGTGGCACCCGGCAGAAGGTGAACGCCACCCTGGCCTTTATGTTTGACAACTCCATATACATCTTGGACGAGCCGACGGTGGGGTTTGACCCGCTGGCCAGCACAAACTTTAAGGACGAGCTTCTCCGCCTGAAGGGGAAGGGTAAGAGCATCGTCTTCACCTCCCACATAATGAGCGAGGTTGAGGAGCTGGCGGACCGCGTCGTCTTCCTCCTCGGCGGCGTGATACACTTTGACGGAACCCCCTCCCAGTTCAAGGAGCAGACGGGGGAGAGTACGCTTGAGAGGGCCATAGCCAGACTCATGAAGGAGGCGGGAGTTGAGAACGGCGTTTAAGCTCTTCAAGTACGAGGCATACAACACCGTAAGGAGCCGATTCATCATCGGATACTTCCTCTTCTTCCTCCTGCTCACCTCCGCCCTCTCCTACTTCAGCAGCGACGTCTCCAAGGTGATAGTTAGCCTCCTCAACCTTGTGATTCTCTTCGTCCCCCTCATATCTCTGGTCTTCTCCTCCCTCTTCTTCTACGGGACGAGGGAGTTTACGGAGCTTATGCTCGTGCAACCCGTAGGCAGGGGTACGGTCTTCCTGAGTAAGGTGGCGGGCATCTCCGTCCCCCTAGCCCTCGCCGTTGGGGTAGGTATAGGCCTGCCCCTCTTCTTGTTCGGCGCTCCCGTTGTCCACGTCATCCTCCTCACCCTCTCGGCCATGTACCTGACCCTCATCTTCTCCGCCATAGCCCTGATGTTCTCCGTGATGTACGACGACCGGGTGAAGGGGTTGGCCCTCGGCCTGGGCTTCTGGATATACGCCAGCATAATCTACGACGCCCTCATCCTATACATCGGGATGACCTTCTACGA
>WGAN01000142.1 GCA_015494805.1 Caldifarciminota bacterium | reverse complement strand
GGTCTTACCCCGGAGGGTGGGGAGCTTTCGGGAGGGTTGCTCCAGTACCTTAAGGAACACCTCTGCACTCTCCAGTACCCTGTCAAGGAAACCCCTATCCGCCGTCTCAATATCTAAAAGGTGCCTCATTCGGGGAAGGATTTTAAGGGGGTGCGACCGGCGACCTAATAGGTGTCTTCAACCTTAGAATAACACCGATGCGGTTAAAGGGGGTTGAAGATGAGTAAATTTACCCTTGAGAGGGCGAAGGTGAAGGTTTGGACATACGAGGACTATTTAAAGCTCACAGATGACAAACGGTACGAAGTCATAAACGGGAGGTTGGAAGAGATGCCCTCACCTACGACGGAGCATCAGAGGATACTTGGGAAGTTTTATAAGATTATGGACGACTTTGTAGAAAAGGCTAAATTAGGAGAGGTCCTCATATCGCCCGTGGATGTTGTCCTTTCCGAGTCAACGGTAATACAGCCGGATATCCTCTTCGTCTCCAAAGAGAGGCTTGGAATAGTCAAAGACCGTATCTTCGGCCCTCCGGACTTGGCTGTGGAGATCGTTTCACCGGGCAGCTACGTAAAGGACAGGTATGAAAAGTTTAGGCTCTACGAGAAGTACGGCGTAAGGGAGTACTGGATAGTCCTGCCGCGCGAAAAGGTGATAGAGGTATGGTGTTTGAAGGGCGGCAAGTACGTCCTGCACAGCCTCGCCGTTGAGGAAGGGGAGGTTGAGTCCTGCGTCCTGAATGGCCTCAAGGTAAAGGTTGAGGAGGTTTTGAAATGAGGGGAGCCGTACTGGAGAGGGAGAAAGTTTGGACCTACGAGGACTATCTAAGCGGTAGGATACCGGAGGAGGTCTCGGAAGTTATAAGAGGCAAGGAGGTCAGAAAGATGCCTACGGGGGATACACACGGTTTTATGGAAGCCCTTATAACCGGATTGCTACTCAAATCTAAAGGACCTTACATCGTCCTTAGTGGTGAGGTGGCGTTGCTCCTCTCCCGTTCTCCCCTGACTCTACGAGGGGCGGACGTGGTGGCGATATCCAAAGATAGGTGGAAACTGAAGGGAGGGGCCATAGAGGTACCGCCAGACCTGATAGTTGAGATAGTCTCACCCTCCGACAGCCTACCCTACATACTTGAGAAGATGGAGGACTACAGGAGGTGGGGGGTGAAGAGGCAGATTTGGGTGTTTCCAGAGGACAGGGAGGTGGTTGTGGTCGCCGAAGGGAGTCTCAAGGTCTTCGGTGAAGATGAAGAGGTGGACCTTCTGGAGGGGGTGAAGTTCCGGCTCAAGGACCTACTGAAGGAGGTTGAAGATGGGGGAGATTGATAGGCCGGAGGGGAAGGTCTGGATCTACGAGGACTACCTCCGCCTTGAAGACGACAAACGGTACGAAGTCATAAACGGGAGGTTGGAAGAGATGCCCTCACCTACGACGGAGCATCAGAGGATACTTGGGAAGCTTTATAAGATTATATACGACTTTGTAGAAAAGGCTAAATTAGGAGAGGTCCTCATATCGCCCGTAGATGTTGTCCTTTCCGAGTCAACGGTAATACAGCCGGATATCCTCTTCGTCTCCAAAGAGAGGCTTGGAATAGTCAAAGACCGTATCTTCGGCCCTCCGGACTTGGCTGTTGAGATCGTTTCACCGGGCAGCTACGTAAAGGACAGGTACGAAAAGTTTAAGCTCTACGAGAAGTACGGCGTAAGGGAGTACTGGATAGTCCTGCCACGCGGGAAGGTGATAGAGGTATGGTGTCTGAAGGACGGCAAGTACGTATTGCACACCGTCGCCGCTGGCAATGGGGAGGTAGAATCCTGTATCCTCAAGGGCCTTAAGGTAAAGGTTGAGGGGGTAATAAGGTGAAGGGAGGGGGCCTAAGCCCCCTCCCTTGTGAGATTACGAGATGCCCAGCTTCTTCCGCTTCTCGCGGATCATCTTGAGCTGGTTCTCCATCTGGGGCATCATCTTGGAGAAGTCCTCGGAGGTGTAGCTTATTGACTTTCCGAAGGCCTTCAGGAAGAGGAAGATGAAGCCGAGCGCCCTCTGTACGTCCGGATCCCCGAGCATCTTCATAAGGCCCATCAGGCCGACCTTGGGCGGGTTCTGGAAGGTCTCCGGGGTCATCTCCTCGTTGAGGGCCTTGGCGAAGTTGTTGAACATCACGGAGAGGATCGTGGGGTTGAGCATCTCCAGAACGTGGAGGATGAAGGAGATGTTGGAGCCTATCGTTAGGACACGGGGGTCCGTCATATAGGAGAGGGAATCCGGCACCAGCTCCACCATATCCTCTGCGAAGTCAATCAGGCCCGCCTCGTTCGCCTTCTGGAGGAGCTCCAGAAGTTTCTCTATGCTCTCCTGCACCCTTTCGTCTTTGCTCATAGTTGCCATCTTTCACCTCCTTACTTGGTAAGATAGAAACCGAACCACATCGCCTCAAAGGCCATCTTCACCAGCCTTATCTCCTTGCCGCGGCCGAGGACTCCGCAGCTCGGCGGTCCGGAGACGTCCTTGTAGAAGTGGGAGAACTCGCACATAGGCAGGACGGCGTCGTCCCCGAAGTCCATGATACACATCGCCACGGGGCTGAAGGAGTCCCCGATGTAGGCGCCCTTCACATCCGCTGCTATCTCGTTGGCTATGAACTCGGCCTGGAAGTGGGCCACCACACCGGCCGGAGGCAGGTTGAGGGCGGAGTTGACCACGTCCCCTATGATGAACACCTCGGGGAACTTCTTGGAGCGGAAGGTCTCCGGGTCCACTATGGGGAGTCCCTGCGGCCCTGCCAGCTCGCTGTTGGCAACGACGGGATTGACCTTGTGGGGAGGCACCAGGAGAAGGAGGTCGTAGGGTATCTCCCTACCGTCCTTGGCGACCACCTTCTTGGAGTCCTTATCCACGCGGGTTATCTCAAAGTTGCCCTCAAACTTCACGCCCTTGTTGTCCAGGATCTCCTGTATGACACCCATTATGGCGGGCCCCATGTTGGAGAGGGGACCGGGGGTGACGTTGAAGACGGTTATGTTGGTCTTGTCGCGCAGGCCCCTCGCCCTAAGGGTGAAGTCTAACTGTCCGGCCACCTCGTACGGGGCGGGAGGGCAGCGGTAGTACATGCCGGAGACCCCTATCACTATGTTGCCGCCCTTGAAGTTCCTTATGGCCTCACGGAAGCGCAAGGCCCCTTCCAGGGACCACGTATGGTGGGCGTCCTCGTAGCCGGGGAGGGCGTCGGGGTCAAGGACGGCACCGAGGGATACGATGAGGAAGTCGTAGTCGTACTCGCCCTTCTTGGTTTTGACCTTCTTTTTGGAGGGAAGTATCTGGGTTATCTCGTCGTTTACGAACTTGATACCCTTCTTCTCAAGGAGTTTGAGGGGACGGCGTATGTCGTCCGGCTCCTTGAAGCTCAACCCCACCCACGGGTAGCTGGGCATGAACTCGTGGTAGGGGTTCTTATCTATGAGGGTTATGTCTGCCCCCTCACCGTACTTGAAGATCTTGGCCAGCTTGTTGGCGGATACCAGACCCCCGCTTCCACCTCCAAGTATCAGGATCTTGGGTTTTCCTTTCATGGTACCGGAATTCTATATGGGGGATAGGGAGGACGGTTTCAGATTTTTTGGGAAATGATTTTCCATCTGCGAACGGTTTGCAGATACTCGCCCTCAATACCCCTTCCCCTTCAGGACCACCAGAACAGTTTTAAAAATTATGACCATATCCAGCCAGAAGGACCAGTTTACCACGTAAAGGGTGTCAAGGAGCATCCTTACCCTGTACCCCACCTCGTTCCTGCCGCTGACCTGCCATAGGCCGGTTATACCAGGGCGAACGCTGAGGATTATCTTGGCGTACTCCTGTATGTGCTTCAGCTCGGAGGGTATGTAGGGGCGGGGACCTACGACGCTCATATCCCCTTTGAGGACGTTGAAGAACTGGGGAAGCTCGTCAAGGGAGGTCTTCCGGAGCCACCTCCCCACCCGCGTCACCCTGGGGTCGTTCTTGAGCTTCCAGTAGGTCTCCCACTCCTTCCGGGCTTCGGGGTCGTTCTCAAGGATCTCCTTCAGCCTCTCCTCGGCATCTACGTACATCGTACGGAACTTGTAGGATACGAAGGGCTTCCCGTCCTTCCCTACCCGCACCTGACGGAATATCACCGGCCCCTCCGAGTCCAACTTTATGAGGATGGCGATGATCAGGAGCAAGGGAGAGAGGAGGATAAGGACGAGGAGGGAGAAGGTTATGTCAAAGGTGCGTTTTATCGTACCCCACAGGAGGGACCTCCGCTGTGAGAAGGTCTCAAAGATGGGCAGGTTCTGGGTTATGGAAAAGTGGAGTATCTGGTTGGCGAGGGGTATGCCGGAGATCTCCGGGACGTAGAAGACCCTCTTGAAGTGTATGGACAGGTGGGCCAGCTCGTCGTAGAACTCGTGGAGGAAGGGGATGCGGGTGAGGACGACGTTCTCAACCTTGCCTATCCAATCCTTCAGGTCCTCCAGTTTGACGGTGGCGACCGGTCTGTAGGCGAGGTACCACTCCTTCTCAAAGAAGTTCCTGACCTTCTCGCACTCCGGCCCCTCAACTATTATCAGGTCCTCCTTCAGGTAGCCATTGAAGAGTCTCTTGGAGAGCCAACGGAAGGAGGGGACGAGGACGAAGGCGAAGGCTATGCTCAAGCCTATGAAGAGGCGGGAGTAGTCCGGGTCGGTTCGGGTCATTGCGAAGAAGCCGAAGACGAGGATGAGGGTCAGGAGGAGGGCCTCAACTATCTCTCTCGTCTCCTCGTAGAAGAGCCTCCTCTGTGAGTAAAGCCTCTTGAAGGAGAAGGCGGCTATGAGTATGACGAAGATGACGAGGAACTCCCTCCACCGGTTGGGGAACTCCTGGACGTACCTCCCCCGGAACTTCAAAAGGAAGGCTGCAGCCGAGGAGAGCATTACGGCAACGAGGTCGGTTATAAACATTACGATACTGTATCTCATCGTAGGCCGTCTCTCCACGTATTTTACCCCGGAAGACCGTCCGTCGGCCACCTGGTCGTCTTTAGAATTGTGAGAGTTGAAGAGACTCCTCCTCCCTCTCGCCCTATCCTTGGTGATCCCCATCTTGATAGGGGGTGCCTACTTTAAGGGGGTCTCGGACCCATCGCTCAAGGGTAAGGACGTTGCCAACTACACCCGCAAGATACCCTTAGGGATAGTGCGGGGGGCCGTTCTGGACAGGAAGGGGAGGCCGCTGTCCCTACCGAGGGTCAGGTGGAAGGTGATCCAGTTCAACCTCCGTAGGGAGGTGGAGGAGGCGGATCTACGGGGTCTCCGGATACTCTTAGGCCACGACTTTAAGGTGAAGAGGTACCGGTACCTCGGCTTCAGCGAGATAAAGGGTCTGACCCAAGACGAGATCTACGAGGTTATGAAGCACAGGCCCTTCTTCAGGAGCATAGAGGTCGTCCCCACCGTGAGGCACAGCCTCGTATGCAAGGAGTGCTTTCACACCGTCGGAAGGACCACGAGCGACGGTGAGGGTCTCTTTGGCCTTGAGAAGCTTTACAACGACTACCTCAAGGGGGAGTTGGGACACGTCCTCCTCAAGGTGGATGCCTACGGCAACCTCATAGACGAGCCTAAGGTCCTGATATACCACAACCCCAGGGACCTGCACACCTACCTTGACCTTGACCTCTACCACCTCGTAGACTCCCTGATGGCTCCGTACCGCAGGGGAGCTGCCTTCGCCTTCAACCCGAAGACGGGGGAGGTCTATCTGGTGTATTCCAAACCGGGGCCTTACGATACCATCGCCTCCCCGGAGGACTCCCCCCTACTCAACCGTGCCGTAGCCGGCCTCTACCCTCCCGGCTCCACCTTCAAACCCTTGGTCGCCCTCCTCGCCCTGAAGTACGGGGTCATAGACACCACCTTCGGTGTTGGGTGCCGCGGGTACGTGTATCTCGGGAGGAGGAAGTTCCGCTGTTGGTCCGTCCACGGCTACACGAGGCTTAAGAAGGCCATAACCTGGTCCTGTAACGTCTTCTTCTACAACGTTGGCTCCCGCTTCGGCCCCAAACGTTTCATAAGGGCCGTATGGGAAACCGGTCTCTTTGGCCGAAAGCTCACCCCCCTGCCGGAGGAGGTACCCTCCCGCTTCCCCAAAAAGGTCAAGTACTACGGTTCGGTCCTCAACTACGCCATCGGTCAGGGGGAGATACTGGTCACACCGGCCTTTTTAGCTGTGGAGGCTGGCCTGATAGGGAACGGTGGGTGGGTGGTACTTCCGAGGTTCTCCCCCCTTGACCGCCCGGAGACGCTTAAGGTTGATGCCCCGGATTGGGCCTACGAGAAGGTTAAGGAGGGGATGTTGGGGGTGGTGGAGGAGGGTACGGCCGCCCTCTCCCGTATCCCCGGCTTCAGGTACGGGGGCAAGACCGGTACTGCCCAGAACCCCCACGGGGATGACCACTCCCTATTCATCGCATTCGCCCCCTACGATGACCCCACCTTCGCCGTGGCGGTCGTGGTTGAGAACGCCGGACACGGCAGCTCCGCCGCCGCCCCGATAGCGGCCATGCTCATAAAGAGGTGGTTCGGACTGAAGGCCTTACCCCTTTACTACGCGTGGCAACTGGCCCCGAAGGTGGAGGAGAGGGATACGATAGACCGCCTCAAGCTTCTTGATGAGATAGAGGGAGAGATGTGAGGGCTGAGGGGTATATAGGCGAGGTTCCACTACGGATAGGTTTACTGCTATATAATCCTCTCTCGTCTTATGAAGGTTGTGAGTACCAGGTTTATAAGGGAGCGGGTTGTTGATAGGAAGAAATTGGGTGATCGGGGTGTTAAAGGGGGTAAAATTAATTATAAAGGAACAATTTTTGAAGGAGCGGATATTCATTTGCTGGGTGAAGAGATAGTAAAGAAAAGCTTAAAAAATTATGATATAAAGAAAATTCGTGAAAAGAGTGATATAAGATTTGAAAAGATTGATTATAATTTGCTAATGGGTCAAGAAGAAGAGGGTAAAGTTTCCTATTACAAAACTATATATGAAAGAACAGCTAGCAGTGATTTTAAAGAGGCAAAGGAAGATTTAAAGCAACATTTAAACAAATTAATTAAAATGGCGGAGGACAAGCAAGCCATATATGAATTCATACAAAATGCGGAAGATAGTAAGGCAAGGAAAATGATATTTTATGTTGACGATATCAAAAAAGATGATAAATGGTTTATATTTGCAAATAATGGGTATAAATTCACTCCAAAGGATATTTACTCCATTCTTATGATTTCTGAAAGCTCTAAGCATGACAGTGAGGAATATATAGGGAAATATGGAATTGGATTTAAACTGATACATAGACTTGTTATGAAAACATCTGAAGATTGGGAAGGTTTAATAGAAAGACTCTATGGTCCTATTATTTTCTCATGGGGAAACAGAAACGAAGTAAATGAGTTTCTAAAGTTAAACTGGGCAAATGAAGGGGTAAGTAGAGAGGATAGCTGGGAATATCCTGTATTATTTAAGTTTTTAATCACTACATTTCCGGCGGGATTTAAGGAGAAAATAAGCCTCCATCCGGAATTTGGGAAAAAAGAGTGTTTTACAGAAGAGGATATTAAAATTATAGAAAATATACCTTTATGGTTCAAAGAAGAAATTATGCAATGGGATACAGGATCATTATTTATAGTCCCTTTTCGTACAGAAAATTACAATGCTGTTAAAAGTCGTTTAGAAACGTTAAGTGGTTTGTTGGAGTTTTTAACCAATTTAGAGGAAATATTATGGGGGGAAAATGGTAAGAAAAAGGGAGAATATAAGAAAACCAAAGACAGATCTAATATTATACATATTCCGAATTCTGAATTTATTGTACGTATATCAAGGAAAAGGAATAAATTTACTGATTATCCTAATATTTATAATCCTCTTCCTATAGATGATGAGAGATATGGGTTCAATTTCTTGATAAATTCCAGAAGATTCGATGTTCAGGCTCACAGAACCAAACTTGCTAATAGAGAAGAAGTTAAAAAAGCCTTACGAAAAATAAAAGAATATTTGGAGGAAAGAAAAAGGATGAATGTTGAACAATACCATAAAGTATTTCATTCCATCATAATATCAAAGCCCAAGATGGAGACAGATGAGAAAAAAGAGATTTGGGAATATTTTAAGGAGGAGCTTTGGGATTTTTTAAAGAATAATATACCGGTCAAAGATAAAGAAGGTAAAATACAAATAGTAAGTTATAAAAATGTTTTCAAGAAAAATAATCTGGAATTAAAAAATCTTTATCTGGAAGATTTCTTTCCAGGTAACCATTGGTTCCCTAAAGACTATGAAGGAGGTTTGCTAGATAATCCTGATTGGCTCCTATTCGCCGAGAGGAAGGAAAAAATTATAGAAAGTAAGGGTTTAAACGATATTATTAGGAAAAATGTAACTAAGTTTAATGAATGGATAATAAGAAACTCCGATCAATATTTAGATATTGTTAAGCATGTTGCTAATTTAGATATAGGTGTTGAATGGATAGAGGAACTGAAAATTGTTAAATATAGTGAAACTTTTTACACTATAAAAGAAGCAAAGGAAAGAGAAATTATTATTGTGTATAATAAGGAAGAGTACGAGTATATTAAATCAATGAATATAAACAACTTAAAATTAGCTGATTATGTAGAAGTTTTAACGGTAATTTTTGACAAGCTTCACAAACATAAAAGAAATTTTAAATTTAAAATTGAAATTGAAAAAGGTAAAGATGCTAATATTGTGGATATTGTCAACAAATATAGCAATAGTCTTTCTACACATAAGAAGGTAGAAATATTGGATAATATATTGAACAAATTTGTGGGTGACGAGAACTGGTGGTATAGTTATAAAATCAGAAAGGAAGACCTAAAATTATTAAAGGTATTTAAAAATTCCAATAATGAACTTCGTCCTCTATCTGAACTCCTACCTTACGACCTCTTACCATCCGGTATAAACCTTGATGAATATGGCTGGCTTAAAAAATTTGTTATCAATAAAGATGAATGGGAGGCTATGAAGTCTGGGTTATCTTCAGAGGAGTTGAAGAAAGTAAAGGAAGTTATGCTTAATGAGATAAACGAGGTTTATACTCATAATGAGAAATATGTAGACAAGGACCGAATCTTCTATAATGGCAATCTAACAGAGGACAGAATAAGGGTAATAGGAAAATTAATCAAAACAGTTGTTCATGAAGATGTTTTGAAATTTATTAAGAAATATCCCGGCAATAAAATTTTAAAATTAGATTCACGTCTTCCATCTTCCCTACCCGAAAGTGCATTCTTTCCCGAGGAAAATGCAAGACTAACTCTTGATGATCTCAAGACTTTCCTTGAATTCATAAAAGATATAAAAGATCAAAACTTCTTTAATAAATGGGTATTTGAGCCTCTAATTGAGGATAATAGCATTAAGCATTATAAATTAAAAAATAAGGTGAATAACAATATTATAGTATTTTATGAAGGATTCTCTCCGGAAACCATTAATAAGTTAAAAGAGTATGGGGTTTTTATAGTAAATCATTCCATGCCGACTGGATATGGGGATGAATTTGGTAAAATCTTTAAGAAAATTAAGCAGCTTAACATAAATTATATAAATGGTGATTTGCAAATAGGGTTTTTTGAAAAGGAAATACTGAAAGTATATTTTGAGAATAAATATTATTCTGATTTTCGTTTGAGTATTAGGATCAACGGAGAGGATATATCTGAATGGAAACCTTACGAGGTGCGTTTGGACTATCCAGAGAGTATAGATTGGTCAAAGGTGTTCAAAGATAAAACCAAGGAAGCAGGAGAGATAAGCAGAGGGCTTTCTATGAAGATCTTCGGAAACGAGAGCAGAAGCAAAGAAATAATGGAGCGTATATTTTCCGAGGAAATTTTGAATGATTTGGAAAGAGTATATGAAATATTAGTTGAAGACAAAAGATTCCAAAAAACAACCGACACATTGCTGGCACTTCTGTGGCTATATCACAAATATAACGATAATAAATATAAGAGGAATAAAATTAAGGCACTAATAGTGGGAAACAGAGGTATCGCGCAAATTTATGCTTTAGAAGATACAAAATTCTCTGAATGCACATATCTTGATTACGTTATAAAGAAATCAGAGTGGGGGAATGGTGAAAAGTGGGATAAGGTTGTGGAGTACGTCAAAAAGAATAGTGATGAATTTTACGATTTTATATTGGCAGAACCATATAAGGATAAATATAAGATATATCATACACCTGTCAAAAATGATGATGGGTGTAAAAAAGAATTTATAGAATTTGTATTTAGAAAATGGGGAAGTGATGCTTGGAAATTTAAGGAACTTAAGAAATTGGAGGGATTGGAAGAAGTTCATAGTAGTAAGTGTTCAGTCTGTGCAGAGGATTACAGTAAATATATATATCCCGACTATCTTGCGTTAGAAAGCGAGAAAATTCCCCAGTGGTTAAGGGTTTCGGATGACACAGAGGAATTTGAGGAATTTCTGGAAGGATTTGGCATATTAACTCCTTATAATGATGGAAGCGGGGCTATTAAATTAAGGAAAATAGTATACGATAACAGAAAAGGAGGGGGGCAGAATGAATAGGGATAATGTATGGGATAGAACAATAAGATGGTTAGATAATAAAAGTTTTATTTATAAAAGAGGGGAAACATCTAAAACAATTGTTAATTTATTAAAAGAGGCTTACAAGGAGATAGAGAAAGACACAGTAATTTTCCCTGTGGTTCAAAATTTACAAGATGATGGTATAGTCCTTAGATTTAAAAATATTAAAAGAAAAAGCATATTCTTTACCTTTGAAGATTTAAGCAAATATTCATTAAATGAGCTATGTTTGTTAAACGAACTGTTTAATAAATTGGGTAAAGGCAGTAAAATTGATCTAATATTTGCCGGAGAAGATGATATTATATTTGAAGAAAAATTAGAAAATTTACGGGGAAAATATATGATAAGATCGCTTAGTGAGGTTATAAAACCAGCCGCTCCCGATGCTCCTAACATACCCCATAATATATTAACAGAGAAAGAAAGGGTGTATGTGTATAACGGGAGTATAAAACTTAAACTATCCGACAAGGAGCTGGGAATAAATAAGGAGATAAGCAATTGTATAAGTAAAGAAGTAAAAATAAACAAAGATGACAAGGAATTAAATTTATATGAAAATATCAGTATTTTTGAAGGAAAAATAGGGAAAAATATTTGGGAATATTTATTAAACAAATACGGTAATGAATTCTCCCCTGTTGAAGCTGAACTTGATAATAGCTGGAAAGCTGAAATTTTGAAGAAATATGCACATGACAAGAAATTGGGAGATATTATTCATATATTTAAAAATAATATAGCTCTAAGGCGCATAGGAGGAGTAGAAGAGTACAATATACCGCTTAATAAGTGTATTATTAGAAATAAGGATAGGAAAATTGTATGCTTTAAAGATATAGAAGCAGCTATTAAAGATAAGGATTTAAACTTAGATAAAGTGAAGCTTGAAAATGAACAAAATTGGTTTAAATTTGCAATAGAAAATAATATTTTAACAGATAATATAATTTTGAAAATACTAAAAGAAGGTAAAATTAAAATATTAACTGATAATAAATATAAAGTCGTTAAGTTTATAAAAGAGAAAGTAAAAGATCTAAGTTTGGATAAGAATAGTAAAGATTTAACTGTTGAGTGGCTTATTTACATGATGCTATGGGAATATGTTGAGACTTATGTTCAACCATATAAAAAGAAGTTAGTTCAATCTGAAATATTTTATGAGTCAGAAGAGAGAATATCAATTCCTATTCCTCCCAAAGCGAGTGTGGAGTTCTGGGATGTAAAGAGTTTGGACGTTTTTATAGAAGCAAATAAACCCCTGTACTCCCATGCGTCCGGTATAGAAAATATAGGATACGATGCAGAGTACGGATTAAAACTTCTGCTAAAATCGGAAGGATGGAAAGATGGAGAATTAAGAGATAAACTCATAGTGAAAGGACAGAAATATAATCTTGTTCTTCACAAAGGAAAAATCAAAATTAAAAATAGCATCGTTCCTTCAAATATAGGAGAAATAAATGGTATATCAGTAAAGATAGAAAATAACACCATTATTCCCAAAAAACCTATTAAGTTAAGAGTTTGGATAAGATTGGAATATACTATAACATCACATTTTAATACTATAATAGTTAATTCATTAAGCGCTTTGATACCCTTAAAGAACAAAAAAGTTAGTGAACTTTTGGAAGGAATGGACATAGATTTTGTATGGGGTCCTCCAGCAACGGGAAAAACTACTTACATAGCGTGTAAGATATCGGAGGAGTTAGAGAAAGGTACCCATAAAAGCATCTTAATTTTAACACCTACAAATAAATCTGCGGATGTTGTTGTCAATAGAACAATAGATCTTAAGAAGAATGTACGGATTTATAGATTTCCACATTCTCTTGAAAGTTCTATACCTGAAGATAAGATACTAATTAAGGGCAAACCTTTACCAACCCCCCCCTATGCGGTTTCTATGACTATACACAGATATATATATGATAGCATAGGCAGTAGGGACATAAAAGAGTACGATTGGGATATGATCGTTGTAGATGAGGCTTCAATGATTCCTCTTCCATTTATTACTTTTGTGCTTTTATCCGCTAGTGTGAAAAATAAAAGGATCAAGTTCCTAATTGCTGGGGATCCTAATCAGCTTACGCCTGTAGGAAAAACTCCTACTTTTGATGTACCAAAAGCTAAAGGGTATTCAACGGAGAATATTTATACAATTCTTGCTCTTAATATGGATAAATTAAAGGAGATAAAAAATAAACCACACAAGAATGTTGCAAAATGTAATAAAAACTTTTTAATATACTACATTAGGCATGAAAATCCTAATATCATTGATCATAGATTTGATATAAATATCCTAAAAACTCAGTATAGAAGCATAAAGCATATAGGTGAAATTTATAGTAAATATATGTACGGTGGTCTTCTTAGACACGGTAGAGAGGATGAAATGCCAAAATCGCTGGAGGTAAAATTACGAAATGTATTACTTTATATTAATCCTATAACAATCATAGAATTTGACATAAATTCTGATATTATAAACAAGATTCATAAGGGTCCCGGATCTTCTCCTTATCATATACCTTCAGCAATATTTGCTGTTGAGCTGGCTAGAAACATTGAAAGAAAGTATCCCGATAAGAGAATCGGTATAATTTCTCCATATAGGATGCAAGTTAATATTATGTATGCTCTGGCTAAAGCTTTAGATCTAAGTAAAACTACTGTTTCAACCGTTCATAGATTCCAAGGGGATGAACGGGATATAATAATATTTGTATTGAATCCGCCCAGGGAAAAACCTGGTTTAAGGTCTCATTTCTATGATAATAGATTACGCAACGTTGCGGTTAGTAGGGCCAGAGATTATCTTATAATTTTAAAACCAAATATTGAAGATAGGGATAAATTGGGGTTATTTGACATTATAGAATATGTAATAAAAAGTATGAATATATCACCAAAAGGTAAAAGTAAAATTTCCGATATATTTGAAGATATATCCAAAGATGTGGAAATAAATTACCATTCTGATGTACTTGTTTATCCTAAGCATATTATAAATACCGATAAAGAGTATCTGTTTTTTATATCAGAGGGAACTGACAGAAAAGAATATGGACCTGTTGATATACAAATAACCTCTTTGTTAAAAAATTTTGAAAGTATAGATAAAGATGAAATGGAAAACTTATAACCTCCTCTTTAAGAATTTAGCCACTAATCCCATTTTTTTGTTTGTTTTGTTTACTGTCCTATAAAGGGTGAGAGGGAGGAGAGGATAACCCAAGATCCCAGAACTCCTCAAGGAGCATACGCCCCCCGAAGAGGACGAGGTCGGGCAGGACCTTCCCCCCCACCTTGAGCTCGTGGACGCACCCTCCCGTCAGGTACTTCCTCCT
Organism: Caldifarciminota bacterium; assembly: GCA_015494805.1. Lineage (GTDB taxonomy): Bacteria > Hydrothermota > Hydrothermia > LBFQ01 > LBFQ01 > JAADCS01. The sequence goes on along the minus strand of WGAN01000142.1, from coordinate 9,723 downwards.
TATCCCGAACCTCCTCTCTACGTCCCTGATCACCTCCCTCACGCCCCCCAGAACGGCGTACCTAACCCCTTCCTCTATCGCCCTTCGGCTGTCGGGGTGGAGCCTCCGGGCCATCATAGAGAGTGAGAGGTAGGCGGAGCGGAGCCTATGGAAGGATGGTAAGATGGGGCCACCGAGAAAGACACCATCTTTTACGACGTTTACGGTTATGGCCGAACCGCACACCACCACGATGGCGTTCTCCCTCCTGCGGATGAAGGGGTAGGCGGCAGCGAGCCTGTCGGGGCCGAGGGTACTTGGGGAGTAGCGGGTGGGGATGGGGAGACGGGAGGGGACGAGGGGGCGGGTCTTCGGAAACAGTCGCAGTAGGTAGCCATCAAGCTCGTAGGCGACGGATACGACGAGACCCCTGTCGTACTCCGGAAGGCTCCGGGCGGCGGAGGGTAGTAGAGCGTAGGATGAGGCTATGCGTAGGACGAGCCTGTTTCCCTTGAAGAGACCGATCTTTACGGAGAAGTTCCCGGCATCTACCACTAACTCCAAGGGAAGATTATACGACGGACGGCCCATGACCGTACGGGATTAGAATTGTTTCGTGCTATCCCGAATACGGAACTTCACCATAATAGCGCATATAGACCACGGGAAATCCACCCTCGCCGACCGTCTGATAGAGCGTTCCGGCATCCTCCGGGCCTCCAAGATGGAGGAGCAGCTCCTTGACAGCATGGACCTTGAAAGGGAGAAGGGGATAACCATAAAGATGCACCCCGTGAGGCTCCCGATGAAGGTGGACGGGGAGGATTACGTCTTCCACATAATAGACACACCTGGCCACGTGGACTTCACCTACGAGGTCTCCCGCAGCCTCGCCGCGGTTGAGGGGGCCTTGCTCTTGGTGGACGCTACACAGGGGGTGGAGGCCCAGACGGTCTCCAACCTCTACCTCGCTCTGGAACAGGACCTTGAGATAATACCGGTAATAAACAAGATTGACCTGCCAAATGCCGATATAGACGCCACCTACGAGGAGATAATGGACCTCCTTGGCGACGTTGAACCCGTCCTCATATCCGCCAAGTTGGGGACGGGGATAGACGAACTCCTCCGCAGGATAGTCAGGGACATCCCCCAACCGAGGGAGATGGGGAAGGAGTTGGTGGCCCTCGTGTTTGACGCCGTCTGGAACGACCACAGGGGGGCCGTCCCCTTCGTCCGTATCTTTGGCGGAGAGGTCAGGAAGGGAGATCGGATAGAGTTCGCCTCCTCCGGTGAGGAGTACGAGGTGGTGGAGGTGGGCCACATATACCCGCCCAGACGCTTCGTCCCCGCCGAGAAGTTATCGGCCGGTGAGGTGGGCTACATAATGGCCAACATACGGGACATAAGGAGCGCCCGCGTGGGAGACACCATCCGCCTTAAGGGCAGCAAGGTGATACCCGTACCCGGATACAGGGAGCCGAAGCCTATGGTGTGGGCCAGCATCTTCCCTGTAGACCCCGGCGACTACCCCGACCTGACGAAGGCCATAGAGAAACTTCGCCTGAACGACGCCGCCATACACGTGCAACCCCAGTACTCCCCCGCCCTCGGCTCCGGTTTCAAGTGCGGCTTTCTGGGCCTGCTACACCTTGAGATCTTCAAGGAGAGGTTGAGGAGGGAGTACGGCATAGAGGTGATAATAACCCAGCCCACAGTTGAGTACAAGGTCCTCCTGAAGGACGGCACCGAGAGGATAATAACCTCACCCACGGACTTCCCCGACACCTACGAGAAGGCCTACGAGCCTTACGTGAAGCTCCAGATACTGACCCCCGACGAGTACGTCGGCCCCGTAATGCAGTTGGCGATAAGCCGGAGGGGGAAGCAGGTGGGCTTCCACTACATAGGCCACAAGGTGGCCGTCCTTGAGTACGAGATACCCCTCTCCGAGATACTCTACGACTTCTTTGACCACCTGAAGTCGGTCAGCCGGGGGTACGCCTCCATGGACTACGAGATGGCCGGGTGGAGGGAGTCGGACCTCGTCAGGTTAGACATACTCATCAACGGTGAGAAGGTGGACGCCTTCGCCGTCGTTGTACCGAGGGACAAGGCCTACAGGGTGGGGAGAGAGTTGGTGCAGAGGCTTCGGAAGGTGATACCCCGCCAACTCTTTGAGGTGAACATACAGGCTGCCATCGGCCGGAAGGTGATAGCCAAGGAGAGGATCCCGCCCATACGGAAGGACGTCACGGCCAAGTGCTACGGCGGAGACATAACCCGTAAGCGCAAGCTCCTTGAGAAGCAGAAGAGGGGGAAGAAGAGGCTGAAGCAGATAGGGAAGATAGAGGTACCGCAGGAGGCCTTCCTCGTTCTTATGAGCGCCGAGGGGAAGGAGGGGAAGTAATCTCGGTCGTCGGCGTCATTCCCTCGTAAAGGGAGCGGGAAAGTGCTTATTACCGAATGGGGGCAAGGGTATTCAGCGTATGGAGCGACAACATCAGAGGGGCCATCGGGGTGAAACTCCCTACATCACCGGTACTAAATCTTTGAAGTTCAATTCCGGTTTTTGGAAGGTACCTACGGTGAATCTGGATGGACGTTTATGCTAAATTTCCCGAAGGGTAGGTCGTATCACTTAACGTCGTTCAAAATTCGTTAATGGAGGGTGCGGTGAGCTTAAAGTTCAATTTTTTGCTTATTAAAAGAATAAGTTCTGATTTCTTAAAATTTTACTTTTAGTCCTTAAATATGTAAATTACACAATATTTCATTGTATTCCTCTATAAGCGTAATTTTGAGATAAAACGCGATTCTTTCTCGAACTAATTAATCTTTAAGAAACTAAAATTTTTGCAAATTTTCGTATAAATTTTTGAAACCGTAGAGGGTGTAGTTCCATCGTTTTAGATAAGATCGGGATGCGAGACCCCCGTACTACTTCAACGGCTCGGTTATGTCGCCAGATACCTTACGATATTACGCCTCCGTAATCCCTTCCCCGACGCATAGCCACGGTTGGGAATTTCGCCTCTAAGGGGGAGAGACGTTGGTAGGACTCCGTCCCCCGCCCCTATAGGAGATTGAACGGCCTTATAATACATACCCTTAGGGGCCGTAGCTCAACAGGCAGAGCAGCGGACTCATAATCCGTGGGTTGCAGGTTCGAGTCCTGCCGGCCCCACTTTTTAACCCCTATCGCCCGGACGCATTACACCAGTATAATACAGACCGAAATGCGGAAAGGTCTCCTTTTAACTTTTGTAGTCGTAGGCGTTGGGGGTATCGTAGCGGGGAGTTGCGATAAGAACTTCTGCGAGGATTACCCTAACTCCGAGTTCTGCCCCGACTCCTCCAGGACACCTTCCCCTTCTGATTCCTCCTACGTCGGGGGAGTCTCCTGTCCCGACACGGGGAGCGCCGGGTACTTTCCTCTGGTCGTCGGTTCCTCGTGGTCCTACCAGGTCTTTGAGGGAACCTCCTTAGACTCCACGTCCGACAGTGTCCTCAACCCAACGGGCAACGTTTGGGACGAGACCGTCTCTATGATAAACGACAGCACCTGGGTGACCTCCTACTCCGGCGGCCCGTACGACGGGGCGGAAGATACGGCCTTCGTCTTCCTCCGGGGCGACACCCTCTATATGAGGGTCGTAAAGACCACATCCATCGGGGGAGGTACCCCCATAACCGTAGTGGCCGAGTCGCCCTTTGCCTGGTATCCCCTTAGGGAAGGGGACAGCATCTCCACGGACTGGGACACTCTACCCCCTGCCGACTACATAGGAGGGGACGGTGGCACTCCCGACACCATAGAGTACCGCATAACGGCCATCGTAAGGGACACCACCACCTACACCGTGGGGACCCAGGACTTCTGCGCCCAAAAGGTGCAGTACAGGACGACCCTCCACGTCCTCAACATGGGCCTATGGATAAACCTCAACTCCTACTTCTGGTGGACCCCCTACGTGGGTGTCGTGAAGCGTATAGAGCGAAACCTTAGGGATACGAGCGGAACGAAATGGCTTCAGAAGGATCTACGGAGCTTCAGCGTACCTTAAGCCTCAAGGGGGAGATAGAGGACAAGGTAAGGAGGTCCCTCCGTCTGGAGGTACCCTCCCCCCTAAAGGAGGACGTCGTAGATATGCTCCTTGACCTGGAGGAGAGGAGGGTACCGCAGGTGAGGGTAACAGAGCTGGACGGAGAGGTGTATTTTCTCGTGGCCGCGATGGACTGGCCAGGTCTGTCCGACGCCTCCCTCGCCGTAATCCACGACAAGGGCTACAACCTCTCTATGCTGTTCGGTATCCAGATAGAGGACACCCCCTACTCCGTCGTAATAATGAAGATAGCCGAGATGGGGGAGATGGATCGGGAGCGGCTCAAGAGGGACAGGGAGGAGATGGTCTCCCTCCTCCGCACCGTCGCCAAGGGAGGTTTGGACATCCGGACCCTCCTCGGTGCCGAGGGCCGCAAACTGCGGGTGTACGATAGGGTCCTGAAGGAGATAGACAGGATGATGGAGGAGGGGAAGATGTCCGAGCGAATGAAGGCCAAGATAGTGGGGGAGGACGGAGAGCTCATAAAGTTCATCCGCTCCCGGACCGTAGCCTACCTGGAGGAGAGGTCCCCCAGGACCCTCGCCGAGATAGTGAAGATGCAGGTAGAACTGGCTGAAAAGGCGCGGGAGAAACCCGACAACGTCTTCGTGGGCTACCACATATTCAAGGTCGGACCGGAGCATAAGAGAGACCAGACGATGATAGGCTTTACCGTGGTGGGGAGGTCCGGACTCGTAAAGTTGAGCGACGTCCTCCACATCTTCAGGGGCCAGGGGATAGTGGAGAGGTACCGCAAGGAGTTCATTCTACCGGACGGCATAGCCGTAGTTAGGGTGGAGATAGACGGAACGTATCAACACCGTATTATGAGCCTAAGGGCGGAACTTCAGAACCTCACCGACACCCATGAAGGGGAGGACGAGATAGCTCCCGGTGAGGAAATTTTCGGGAGGATGGTTAGCGACCGGCTGATAAGGGAGTACAAGGAGAGCGGCATCCCCCAGCTTCTAACCATGCGGATGAACAAAAACATATACCGAACGTCGGCCGTAGGTCCCCTCCTCGGTGAGACGGAGGACGAGGCCGAGGACCGGTTGGAGGAGGTCTTCAAGGAGCATAGGTTCACGGTACAGGAAGTCATCGTGAAGTTCCTGAAGGGGGAGGACCGGAAGATAGGGCTGTACGTCCTGAAGCTCCAGCCTAACGTACCTATGAGACACGTCCACGACAAGGTCAAGGGGGTCTTCATATCCCTCTTCGGCAAGGTCAGGGACTTTGACGAGAGCCTCCGTAAGATAAACTACCGCAAATTGACGACCCTCTACGAGATCCTCGCCGAGAACGTCCCCCGCAAGTTCATCGGCAGCATATTCTACTCCCTCAAGGACGAGCTACGGATAATGGAGCCTACGGAGGTCATAGCCCGGATAATATCCCACATCTTCTCCTCCGTTGAGGCCTTCCTTGAGGAGAGCGAAAAGAAGAACCGCAAGCAGCAACCGAACAAGGCCACCTACTCAACCACCGTCTCCCGATACCTCGTTACGTCCGTAGTTAGCAGGCAACCTCTATCCAGGGAGGAGAGGGAGGAGCTTCAGGAGAGGTACGGAGAGAGGGTATCCCGTCTGAACATCTACGGAAACGAGGTCCAGACCTTCGTAAAGAGGTTGCCCAAGGATGAGTCGCAGGCGAAGTAAGGGCGACTTCAGGAACCGAGTCGTCCTATACGTCCTCGCCATCGTATGGTTGGTGGTCTCCGGCCTCCTACTACAGTGGAGCGTCTTTATGTACAAGTCGGTGGTCTACGGTACGTCGGCCGTCGATTTTGCGGCCAAAAACGTCCTCCGCCTCCTCCTTGGCGTTTTCGCCTTCCTCTTCGGTATGTGGGTCTATAGGTTCAAGGACGGTGAGTGGGTGAAGTGGGTCTTCTACGCCTCCCTCGGTCTCCTTGCTATGACCTACGTCGCCGGTAAGGCCTTTGGGGGAGCGACCCGATGGCTGGCCTTAGGCCCCTTTACGGTTCAGCCCTCCGAGTTCGTCAAGTACACCCTGATAATGTTCCTCGCCCACATCTCCGCCCCGGAGCGGGGAACCCGTATAGTGCGCACGTTCTGGAAAGCTCTGGGGATAGCAGCCCTCGTTAGTTTCCTCATCCTCTTTCAGCCCAACTTCTCAACCGCCGTCGTCTTGCTCCTCTCCGTCGTAATAACCCTATTCCTCTTGGGGGCAACGGTGCCACAGATGGTGGCCTCCGCCATCTTTGCCGTATTTTTGGGGTTTTTGGCATACAACCTCTTCGGACACGTCCGGGAGAGGGTGAGGATATTCCTTGGAAAGGGGGGAGCCTCCTACAAGGCCGCCCAAGTGGTGCAGGCGAAGGTTTCCATACTGCGGGGTGGGTTCCTCGGTAAAGGGCCGGGTATGGGCCTCCAGAAGTTGGGATACCTCCCCTCCGCCGACAAGGACTACGCCTTCTCCAACCTCTTTGAGGAGTACGGACTCCTCGGCATCCCCGGAGGCGCCCTCTGGATACTCCTCTCAATATTCGGCATAACGTGGATAGGGCTTTGGGCCGCCCAGAGGAACGGGGACCCCTTCAGGCGTTTCGTTATGGTGGGGTTCATCGTGACCTTCTCAACCTTCTCCCTCGTCCACATAGCCGTTAATCTGGGCCTCCTACCCCCTACCGGTCTCCCCTTACCCTTCGTGTCCTACGGGGGGTCGGCCCTCGTGGCGAACGCCTTCGCCCTCGGCTACGTCTTCAGGGGGGTCCTTGCCGCATCGTAGTCCAAACCCATCCCAACGTCCCCCATATCCCCGTTAGAATAGGGGGAGTATGTTTCTGATCGCAGCAATTCCGTACTTCAGTGTAAGGAGCCAGACGGCCTACGAGATAAGGCCTCTGGACGTGATAACGGACCCGTACGGCTACGTTGCCGTTACGTCCGACGACACCTCGTCGCTGGCACCCGACTACGTCTGGGTGGACAAGTCCTCCGACCCCTCCACCGTCCATCTAACCCTCTCCGACGACGACATAAGGGGACCCTTTGACATCGGCTTTGACTTCCCCTTCTACTGGTACACGGTTAGCCAGTTCTACATCCATTCCAACGGGGCAATAGGGTTCAATGGCGGCAACTTCTGGGTACCCCATGGCAACAGCGTACCCAACCCCGCCCAACCCAACGACCTCATCGTGGGCCTTGGGGCGGACCTCAACCCCGAATGTACGGGGGGCGACATATACTACTGGAGCAACGGCACGGACTCCCTCGTAGTGACCTTTGAGAACGTCGCTACGTGGTGGAACAACGCGAGCGGTTGCAACGGTTCCCACACCTTCCAGATCATCCTGACGGCCGACGGTACCATCACCATCAACTACGGCCCCCAGTCCGGCGGCTACGACTACGGTATAGGTAGCCCCGCCATATCCATAGGTCTGGAGTCCGAACTCGGCAACCCCGGTATGGGCATATTTGAGGACGGCACCCCCTCCTCAAGGGAGCCGAGGGACAGCTTCGCCATACGGATATACCGTCCCGACTCCTCCAGCTTCCACGTCTCCGACGCCAGGGGTGGGGCCATCTTCCCCGACAGGGTCTCCGGCCTTGAGAACTCCGGCGTCGTGATCGCTCGCGACAGGGAAACCAACTTCACTCCGGTCGCTAACGTCGTGAACGCTGGGACGGACACCCTGTACAACACCCAGGCCATCCTGACCATCCGCCGCAAGTACAACGGCCTGATCCTCTACAGCGACACCGTCACTGTCCCGGAGATACCCCCCTCATCCTACGCCTCCGTCTCCTTCTCCAACATAGACTTCTCCACCTTCCCCAAGGACTACTACACCGCCTTCCTCCGCGTCAGCAACGATGCCGACCTCTACCACGCCGACGATACCTCCAAGATAGAGATACGGCTCATAGACTGGACCGCCGAGGATACCGTAGGTTGGATAGACCTGACCGCCGTTATGGCCGCTCCCCTCTCCACCCGTTGGCTTAGCGCCGGGGGAGGCTGGATGGTGCGGTTTGACTTCGGATACTACCCCTACAGGATAGACACGGCCGTAGTTATGATGGCGGGGTGCGCCTCCACCGAACCCGGATGCTCCTCCATAACCGCACCCGTCTTCCTCGCCACCGAGGGCAGCAGCCTCGGAGAGGTGGGGGACACCCTGGCCGTGTGGAACGTCACCGTCAACCCCGACACGGCCTATATCATACCCCTCCCCGTGGGGGCAACGGTAAACGGCCCCGTCCTCCTGGCCTTCCTCCAGACGGACAGCCTCGGTCCCTCCGTCATCGTGGATACCACCCACCCCTTCTCCCTCCAGACCTTTGAGTCCACCAACGGCAGTACCTGGGGCCTTTACAGGGACAACTACGCTACGGACTTCGCCTTCTACATCGTCGGGGCCAGCCTCCAGTACACGGGTGCCAACGAGAGGGGCCAGAGGGGCGCCCTCTTCGTCAACCGCAACGGTGTCATAGACCTCGGCTCGCCGAGGGAGGTCTCCGTCTACGATAAGACGGGCCGTCGTCTCTTCCACGGCAGGGTGGACAGGGTCGTCCTGACCTCCTACCCGAAGGGGGTCTACTTCATCAAGCTTGACGGAAGGGTCTTCAAGGTAGTCAAGAGGTGAGGCGACTCTTATCCTTGACGGTACTACTGGGGGTGGGGTGCGAGGAGGCTACCCCGCCCCCCTCCGTTCCCCCCCTCTACGTCAGCGCTATGCTCGTCGTTGGCGATACCGTCCAGTACGTCTTCGTGGATAGGCCCCGCAGTCCGGAGGAGCCGAGGGGTAGAGGCTTAAAGGATGCCAAGGTCGTGGTTTCGGACGGAGACAGCACCTACACCTTCTCCCCCGTATTTACGACCATCAGGGTCCTGAACTTCGGGGATACCACGCTCAAGGAGGACAGCGTCTGGCTCCACGTAGCCCACTTCTCCCCCAGGCCCCTCACTACCTACCGCATAACCGTCTCCTACGAGGGGGACACGGCCGAGGGTACGACCACCACGCCCGACACCTTCCCCGTTATGCTGGTCAGGTTCAACCCCTCCGACTCCTCCTTCTCCATCATCGGGCCGGGGGATACGGTCAGGCTCCCGGAGGATACGCTCACCCTCGCCGTATGGATGGCCGTTGAAGGGGCCGCCTTCTACTACGCCTTCATCTACAACTACGACAAGCGGGACAGCATCACCCTCTTCCGTCCCCCCCGCTACCTCTTCCTCTCCCTACCCGACTCCAGCCTCGTTCCGGGGGTACCCGACAGCCTAAGGGCCTTTCCACCCTTCGCCTTCTACGAGGCGCCCGCCTTCGCGTGGGGGAGCGGGAACTACGCCGTCAAGGTCTGGGCCTTGAACGAGGACAGGTACAGGTGGGGGGTGATGGATCAGGGGAACCTCAACGGTGCGGAGGGTTTCTTCGCCGCTGTCTCCCAGACGGTGTTGGTGGTACCCGTTAGGCTCCCATCCGCATCCCATTCACCGTTATAATATCCACCTCCGTCGGGGCGTAGCGCAGCCTGGTTAGCGCGCTTCCTTGGGGTGGAAGAGGTCCCGGGTTCAAATCCCGGCGCCCCGACTTACGCCCGCGTAGCTCAGGCGGTCAGAGCGCGTCCTTGGTAAGGACGAGGTCGGCGGTTCAAGTCCGCCCGCG
>WGAN01000141.1 GCA_015494805.1 Caldifarciminota bacterium | reverse complement strand
TCACCCACGGTTGGGGAGACCCCCAGCAGAAGAAGATCATAGACGACCTCAACCACTACGTTGGGATGCACCCCCTCCCCAAGCACATACCCGAATTCACCATCCTGCCCATCGTCTTCTGGTTCTTCGCCATAACCGCCATCATCCTCGCTGTATGGTACAACCGCAAGCTCATCTGGTCCTGGTTCATCCTCTACGCCGCCTTCGGCATCATAGCCATGGCCGACTTCTACAAGTGGCTGTATCACTACGGACACGACCTGGACCCCAACGCCGCCCTGAGGATAGACCCCTTCACCCCTCCCCTCATCGGTAAGAAGGTCCTCCTGAACTTCACCGTGTGGTCCATGCCCGACATAGGCGGCTGGTTCGCCATAATCGCCGGTGTCCTCGTCTTCTTGGTTATCATCCTTGACTGGCTGTACGTAAAGGAGTGAAGGTTATGAGGAGGCTCGCCCTGCTCCTTATCCTCGGTGTCGCCGTCCTTACCACCGGCTGTAAGCCGAAGCCCAAGCCCGTCCCCATAGAGTTCGGGAAGGACGCCTGCTACTGGTGCAAGATGACCATAACCGACAAACGCTTCGGGGCGGAGCTGGTCACCAAGAAGGGACGGGTCTACAAGTACGACGACGTTGCCTGTATGATAAACCACTTCTGGAACGACCCCAACCTGACCGAAAAGGACGTGGCCTTCTTCCTGGTCGTAGACTACGCCCACCCCGGTAAGCTCATAGACGCCACGAGGGCCATATACGTCCAGAGCGACAAGATCCACAGCCCTATGGCCTCCGACGTGGCTGCCTTTGAGAGCGTAGAGGATGCCGAGGCCTTTATAAAGGAGAACGGGGGCGAGGTCCTCAACTGGGCGCAGGTGATGGATCAGGTACGGAAGCAGAACCCCATGCCCATGCAGGGGGGACACGACCACCAGATGCAGATGAAATGATGCACCATGTCTGTGCCCGCTTTATTCCTGTTTGCTACAAGCGTCAGCGTCTGCGATGGGGGTTGCACTTACAAGAGCATAAAGTCAGCTCTGGAGGATGCGGAACCTGGGGATACCATCTTCGTAAAATCTGGAACCTACCGTGAAGGTGAGATCGTAATCAATAAGAGCCGCATATCCCTCATAGGAATCGGGAAACCCGTAATTGACGGCGAGTACAAGTACCAGATGTTTCACGTAGTTGATGCCGACAGCGTACTTATCAGGGGTTTCGTCTTCAAGAACAGCGGGTGGAGTATGAACAGGGACATCGCGGCCGTCAAGATAACACGGTGCGACGGCTGCAGGGTGGAGGACAGCGAATTCTGGGACAACTTCTGGGCGATATACTACGAGAAGTCCAAGAGGGGGGTGGTAAGGGACAACGTCGTCGTGGGGTTCGCGAAGGTGGAGACGACCACCGGGAACGCCATCCATATGTGGAACTGCGATAGTATGTTGGTGGAGAACAACCACCTTCAGGGCCACAGGGACGGGATATACCTTGAGTTCGTCACCAACTCCATGTTTCGCCACAACTACTCAACCAAAAACGTGCGTTATGCGATGCACTTCATGTTCTCGGAGAGGGACACCTTTGAGTACAACACCTTCGTGGATAACGGTGTGGGGGCGGCCGTCATGTACTCCAAACATATGGTAGTGCGGTACAACCGGTTTGAGCATCACTGGGGAGGGGCGACCTTCGGCTTCCTCCTCAAGGAGATATACGATAGCGAACTTTACGGGAACTACCTATACCGCAACACCTACGGCTTCTACCTTGAGGGTTCCGTGAGGAACAAAATATATGACAACATCTTAGAGGAGAACGGCATAGCCATCCGCCTGTGGGCCAACTCCACGGACAACGTCATAACCCACAACAACATCATCGGAAACACCTTTGACCTCACCACGAACAACTTCTCCAGCTTCAACGACATCAGCGGGAACTACTGGAGTACCTACAGGGGGTACGACCTGAACAGGGACGGTGTGGGGGACGTTTCCTTCCGCCCGGTGAAGCTCTTCTCCGTCGTATCCACGAGGGTCCCGGCCCTGATGGTCCTCATCCGCAGCCCCCTCGTCCAGATAATGGACCTCTCGGAGAAGGTCCTTCCCTCCCTGATACCAAAGTCCATAGAGGACAAGAGGCCGGCCATGAGGCCCTTCTCTCTGCGGGTTCCCCCAAGGGTTAAGCCCAAAGTGGACGTTGAGAAGTACGCCAGGATGCAGAGCGGGAACCCTATGATAAGGGGGGAGTTCCGGGAGGTGAAGTGAGGCTCTACACCAGGAACCTCAAAAGTACCTTGACCGTTATCCACGTGTAGGCCCCTGCTACGAGGTCGTCCGCCACTATCCCAAGGCCTCCGGGTAGGGACTCAAGCCTCCGGGCGGGGAAGGGTTTAAGCACATCGTAGATACGGAAGAGGAGGAATCCGAGGAGGAGGACCTTCCACTTTATGGGGAAGGTGGCGTAGGCGAGGTACAGGGCGGCTATCTCGTCTATAACCACCTCCGACGGGTCCCTCTCTCCCACCTCCTCCGCCACCCTATCCGCCGCCACTACCCCCACTACGACGAGGGCAGCCGCCGTTATCCAGTAGTCTATGCCATAGGTGCCGGTGAGGAGGACGAGGGGTATTGCCCACAGGCTACCGAAGGTGGCGGGTGCCAAGGGAACGTAGCCGACGAACAGACCGGTGGCCAGGAGCCTGTAGAGGAGTCTCATTCGTAGCTCTCCTCGGGGGAGGGGAAGCGGCCGTTCAGGACGTCCTCTTTGAACCTCTCAAGGGCCTCCTTAAGGATGGAGAAGCCGTTTAAGTACCTCCTCACGAACTTGAACTCCATTCCGGGGATGAGGCCGAGGACGTCGTGGAAAACCAGTATCTGTCCGTCCGTGTGGGGTCCGGCCCCTATACCTATCGTCGGTATCCTTATCCTCTCCGTGACGTACCGGGCGCTCTCGGTGGGGACCTTCTCCAAGACTACGGCGAAGGCCCCGGCATCCTGTAGGGCGAGGGCGTCCTTCAGGAGTTCCTCCTTGTCCCTACCTTGGAGTTTGAATCCACCGTAGACGTTGAACTTCTGGGGGTTCATACCTATGTGGCCCATAACGGGGATGCCGTAGGATACGAGACGGGCGACCAACTCCGCCACCTCCCTGCCCCCTTCCACCTTGACGGCGGAGGCTCCGAGCTTCATGAACTTCCCGGCGTTCCGTATCGCCTCCTCCTGTGAGGGCTGATAGCTCATAAAGGGCATGTCGGCCACCACCAAGGCCCTCTTTACTGTGCGGGCCACCACCCTCGTGTGCATCAGCATCTCCTCCATCCCTATGGGTAGGGTACTTTCGTACCCGTGTATCACCATCGCGGCGGAATCCCCTACGAGGACGAGGTCAAAACCGGCGGCGTCGGCGAGGAGGGCGGAGGTGTAATCGTAGGCCGTTATGGCTGCTATGGGGCGTTTCCCCTTAAGCTCCGCCAGTTTCTTTACGGTCATCCTCTTCATAATTCTCACTCCCACCTGTACCTTACCACGGGTAGCTCCTCCCTGCGGCTCCACTCCGGAAAGCCGTTCAGGTAGAGCCTGTACCTCTCCCTGGGGTACCCTACGTAGTCCAAAAGCAGGAGGAAGAAGGCGGCTTCCCTCGGCGTGTTGCCGTAGAAGACGTTAAGCTTGATGGGGGAGAGGTTGGGCTTTAGGATACTGTCTATGAGGGCGGTATCTGCCAAGACGTAGTACGTACCCTTCTTTCCCCTGACCGTCTTGAAGAAGAAGTTGAAGGGCAGGGAGGTGGCCCCCGGTACGTGTCCCCTGCGGGTGTAGAAGGGAGGGGCTATTACGCCGAAGTAGTAGGCCGGGAGCCTCACATCCACGAGGTGTACGTCCTTACGGACGTTCCCTGTACTGTCAAGGAGGTCGTTAATGGTGATTATGAAGGTGCTGTCGGCCCGGGCCTTGAGGCGTATCCTTCCCCGGAGTCCCCGGCGGTTGCTCGTGGGCTTTCCCGCCTCCTCCCACGCCTCAAACCCACCGTTGAGGACGTAGACCTTCTTAAAGCCGAGGTACTTGAGTACCATATAGAGGGCGGCGGCGTTCAGGTAGTGGAAGGTCAGTCTGGCCGAGGAGTATATCAGGACGCTCTCCCCCTGCCTCACTCCCAAGGAGGCTATCTTATCCACGAGGGTGTCAAATCCAGGCATATGGAAGGGTACGCTATCCACCGCCCGTAGGAAGGCATCCACCGGGAAACTAACGGCCCCCGGTATGTGGGCCTCGGCGTACTCCTGCGGATCCCTCACGTCTATGACCACCTTGGGCCTAACCTTGCCAAAGTCGTCGGGGGAGACGAAAACGGGCAGGCCGGAAAGGAGCGAAAGCATGGAGACTATTTTACCGTTGGACACCGTTGGATTTTCCGGCGTTATAATAGAAGGCGTATGCTCTCAATCCCCCTAAAGAGGTTGGATGAAATTGATAGGGCCAGGGTCCGATGGGCGCTGGCTTTTACCAGCGATTCCTCCGAAGTTGATAGGCTCGTATCCCTCCCCTTCACCGTCTTCGGTATAACCTCCCACGGTGGTGTCTTCACATCGGAGGGCTATGTGAAGGGTACGTACCTGCTCGTCGCCGAGGAGGGCGATGGGGTAGAGGCAAAGGCATACTTCGCCGAGGGCAACGTTAGGACCATCGTTGAGCCTGTGAGGGAGATAGCGTCTGCCATAAAGAAGGAGATGGAGATCCCCAGCCTACTTATGATATTCCCCACCCTCGGCCTTGAGGAGGCGGTGGTGAGGACCTTAGACGACGCCTTCAGATCCAAGGTCAGGATATTCGGCGGCACTGCGGCCGACAACGACTTCTCCGGCGATTGGTGGACCTTCACCAACGGTAGGAAGACCAACTCCGGTGTGGTTGTGGTGGCCTTCAAGTCCAAGAACCCCATCCTCTCAACCTTCCACGCCGGGTATATGCTCACCAGGAGGCACGGTAAGGTGACCAAGGTGTTCCATCCGGAGACGGGGGGGACGGTGGTATACGAGATAGACGGTAAGCCGGCCGTTGAGGTGTATGCCTCCTGGCTGAAGGAGAGGGGTTTTGACATATCCGACGTCGTAAAGCGCGGGGGCATAATACCCTTTGAGATAGCCGGCCTGAACCCCATAGCCCGTAAGTTCGGGGAGGACATAGTCGTCTCGCACGTCTTTGAGGTGCTGCCGAGGGAGAAGGCCGTCCTCGTACTCTCCCACATAAACGAGGGGGAGACCATATATCACGCCACGGCGACGGACAGCTTCCTCGTATCCCGGACGGCCGTAACGGTCCGGAAGAGCCTTGACGAGTACCTACAGGTCTTGGGGGGTATCCTGATATACTGCGCCGGGTGCATAGCCCCAATAAAGGGGAGGTTGAACGAGATAGCGGATATATACAGGAGGATGGTACGGGGCGCCCCATTCGTAGGGGCGGCCACCTACGGGGAGCAAGGGAGCCTGACGGTGAACGGGAGGATAATGAACTTCCACGCTAACCAGATGATCCATACGGTACTCTTTACGAAGAAAAGGAGGAGGTGATGGCCGTACAGGGGGACGTAAGGGACCTTGACATCCCCCTCCTAATAAGCACGGCGACCTTCAGGAGGGGGGTAATAGAGGTGGAGTGCCCTTCTATGGGTACGGTTATGCTCTACTTCCAGGACGGCAGGGTCGTCTCCGTAGTGCGCAACGGCGAGATCTTGGAAAACATCCTTGAGGTCTTGGACACCCTGATGGGGGTAATGGAGTGCCGGGACGGAACCTTCTTTATGGAGAACCTTGACGGGGAGAACGTTGAGATCCCGGAGATACTCGGCTTTGACGCCAACCAGCTCATGCTCTGGGTTTCCTCCCTACGGGACGAGATAAACCACAGGAGGACGGGTTTAACCGACGGGGACTTCCTTAGGCTGATACCGGAGAGGGCCAAGGGCGTTAAGGACAACTTGGACGCCGCCTTCCTACTGCTGTCTATGGGGGAACTCGTCAAGGGTACTACCCTCGGCGACCTGAAGAGGAGCCTGTCGCTGCGAAGCAGCACCGTGGATTACTTCGTCTCCCGCCTCGTCGCCGAAGGCGTCCTAGCCGTTGAGAGGGAGGGAAAGAGGAAGGAGAAGGAGGCCAAGCCCGTAAAGGTCTATGTCCTCGCCGACGACGAGGAGGTTAAGAGGACGGTGGAGGTAGTCCTGAAGGGGATGGGATACTCGCCGGAGTTCGTGGAGGGAGGGGACCCGCAGCCGGGGATGGACCTCTACGTCGCCGATCTCAACGGCAAGGGCTTCCTCTGGGCGAACTCCCTGTTCGGTCCCTTCGCCTCCCGTACAGTCCTCGTAGGTACGGAGGACATCAAACCTGCCCGCTTTGCCTACGTTCGGAAACCCCTGAACGCCTACGCCCTTCGCTCCGCCTTTGAAAAGGTCCTCGGCTAGAACATATGCCCTATGCCCAAGTAGACCTTCCCCCGGTCGGTGGGGGACCTGTCCTTTAGGCGCAGGCCCCAGTCTAGCCTTATGGGACCTATGGGGGTGAAGTACCGGAGGCCGAGTCCCGCCGAATAACCGTAATCCTTGGAGAGGTATCCGAAGTCAAAGAAGATCACCCCCCCTATCTCCCTCCATATCCTCCGCCTTATCTCGTAGTTGAATACGACGAGGGAAGTCCCTACGTGGCATACGGGTCCGTTGCAGTCCTTCACCTCCCTGCCGATGGAGAAACGGTCGTACCCCCTCACCTGACCCTCCCCACCGAGGGTGAAGAGGTCGTAGAAGGGTAGAGTGTCCGAGCGGAGGACCGCGCCCACTCTGCCCACCTTTACGCGGGCGGCCCACTTCCACTCCGTAAGGAAGAACTTCTGATATACGGAGACCTCTGCTGTTCCCTTGAGGAAGTCGTAGTCGCCTACGTACCCCAAGCCGGCCTCCTCGGCGTATAGGTTTATCACGGACCCCCAGGAGGGGTCAAAGAGGTCGTCCCTCGTGTCTATGTGCGTCCTCTCAAACACCTTGAAGAGCCTGTAGCTCTCCCCCCCATCCGTGAAGGTACGGCGGAACTCAACGGAGGGTCCGAAGGCTACCTCCACCCTGTTTAACACGTAGGGTTTGACTATCTCACCGTAGAAACCGAGTTGCTCCATAGATCTATCGGAGTCGTACGTCCCCTTCACCCTGAAGTTGGCCCGCAGGTACATATCCAGAAAGTAAGGCTCCTGATAGATGACGTTGAAGGAGAAGCGAGGAACCTGTTGCTCCATCAGGTCAAGGAGGGTGGAGACGGAGAGCTGGATCCGCTGGAGGTTGTTGAAGAGGTTGAGGTGCTGGAAGGAGGTTTCGGCATTGAGGAGGACGGGCCTGTCCGTCTCGCTCTGGAGACCGACGGTGAGGTCCAGTATCTTCGGCCTTCCTTCCCTGACGTAGAAGACGAGGACGGCCGAGGAGTCCCCACAGCTTCCTTTGGGGGCTTTCCTCATACCCTCCAACTTCCACCTTATGCTGGTGAAGAGTAGGGTCCGGTAGAGGCGGGAGAGGCTCTCCCTTATCTTGGAGATGGAGAAGCACTCACCGGGCTTCACGACCACCTCCCGGTAGAAGATCTTACGCCGCGTCGTCAGGGCCTTTCCGTTGGCACCCTTGAAGGCCACACCCCTTATCGCGACCCTCGGCCCGGAGTCTACCTTTAGGGTTATATCCAAGAGGGTATCCTCGGCGTACAGTTCCCTGCTAACTTCGGCGAAGGGAAAACCCCTATCTTGGTACCATTCCGTTAGGGCCAGCTCCAAGTAAGACACGAAGGCCTCGGAGTAGGGCCTAGGCAACTTCAACCTCATACTGCGGAGGAAGGGTGAAGGGGCTATTACCCGGCGTATGACGTACCTCGGACCCTCCTCAACCTCAACTATCACTATCCGGTTCCGTCCTACCGTACTGTCCCTAACCCTGACCTTTACGTCAAAGAAGCCACTGTCCCTGTATATCTGTTCCAGCTGCAAGGCCCTGTGTCGTAGGAGAGCCGGAGAGTACCGCATATACTTGCCAAAGCCGAGGAAGGGCCGACTGTACCCGAAGACTTTCTTGATGAAGGACGGTTTGAAGAACTTCGCCCCCACCACCTTTACGTCCAAGACGTAGGTGTAGGAGAGGAGGAGGATCATCTGTAGTCTAAGCCGAGTATTACGTAGACCGACGCAAGGTTGTCGGTGTCGGGGAGGTAGAGGAGCTTACCCTTGATGTAGCGGGCGACCTTTTTGGCGTTGGACAGGGAGATGCTGTCCCTCCGGTCTATTATCAGGGTCTGGGCGTATATGGTGTCGGCGTTCCCGTAGTAGAGGACGTCTATACCCTTCTTTCGGAGGTACCAGGTGACGCTGTAGGCGAGACGGTTCCTCTTGGTCCCGTTTAGGACGATGACGTCCAACCTCTCGTCCGTGATACTACGCTTTCCCTTCCCACCCTTAGGTACGACGTAGGGGATGACGGTTAAACCGAGCAACAGCACTATCAAACCCACCCACAGGACGCGAAGCACGGGGGGATTGTAAGGGGGAAACCTGTCCCCACATAAGGCGTCGTCGCATCCGGGCTGTTATGCCGATGACCTAGTCGCATGCTCATATTCAAAAACCGGGTATTGAACCGGCCAACCCGTTGTCTGGGATTCTATTCTCCGTTTTTAAAATTTTTACTTCTACGTTTGATAAGGCTGCGGAACGATCCTCACCCCGTTG
>WGAN01000140.1 GCA_015494805.1 Caldifarciminota bacterium | reverse complement strand
GCGTAGCCTAAAAGGAGGAGAAGGGGCAGGAGGAAGTCCCACGGTCGCCTTGGGAACTCCGAGAGGACGTAAGACAGGTTGGTTTTGAGGACGTCCGAAACCCCAAGGGAGAGGACCTCGTAGGCACCGGGGACGGCTCCCTCCGGTACCGTAGAGGGCGGCCCCTTCCCCCATACGAGGAGGGCGAGGAGGACACCCAAACCGACCGTGGCCGTTAGGAGGGCCAGGAACCGGTCCTCCTCCCACAGGGCGGCCACCACTACGGGGAGGGCGTACAGGACGTAGGCCTCGTGCGTAAGCACCCCCAGGGCCGTAAGGACGGGGATGGGCCAGTACGGACCCCTCCGCCTGATGAGGAGTAGGGAGGTGGCCAGAAGGAGGAGGTTGAAGTGGTCGTACCTCCCCACGTCAAACCCCATATGTAGGGCGGTGGCGGGGGACAGGAGGAAGAGGAGGTAGAGCCGTACATCCTCCGTAAGAAACGTGAAGGTCAGGGCGAGGAGGAGGGAGGCGGTGAAGGTACCCCAGAAGGCGAAGAGTTTTAGCTCCCCGAAGGGTAGGGCGAGGGTGCCGACGAGTCCCCGCCTTACGAAGCCGTAGGTGTAGTTGAGGTGGTAGTAAGAGGCCACCCAATCGCTCACTGCACGGCCGAGGGAGCCGAAGTAGAGGACGGGGACGAGGAAGAGCAGGGCGAAGGCGAAGAGAAAGAGGATGCGACGCAAGATGGTATTTTAACGAGGACTCCTTATGTTTCTCTGTTGCCCAACGTCAAGGAATTCGTGGTACTTTGGCAACTTTTCCGGAGGTAGGTTCCCCACTGTAAGACTGTCGCACTTTTCAACGTATTTCTGTAAAAGTGAGACACCTTTGTGCCGTCCTCCGCCGGTGCGACCGGTACGGAGTATTACGCCGATGGGGTGAGCGCTCCGTAGTCTCGTCAAACTGGACGGTGAAATTTTAAAGGTAAGCTTTCAGTTTACGAAAGTAACCCTTTATGTTTCTTAAATAGGGATTAGCGATTTCCTAAAGGACAAGTTTCGGATTTTGAAAATACGTTAGCCTTCCATCCGACGGCGAAGGAACCTAGGTATCCCTCTACCGGTTCAATACCCTGTTTTTGAAAGGCTCCCACCACATCCGAACGGACAGCCGACCCGCCTACTCCTGTACCAGAACGTGATACCGTAAAATTCCTGCTTCCATGCACTTCTCCTTCACCGTAATAGCCGAGAGCAAGAGGCACAAGGGGAGGGTGGGCATACTCAAGACCCCCAGGGGTAGCCTCGTAACCCCGGCCTTCATGCCCGTAGCCACGTACGGCGCCGTAAAGAGCCTTAGCCCCGACGAGCTGTACGAGGTGGGTACGAGGATAATCGTATCTAACACCTACCACCTCCACCTCCGGCCGGGTGAGGAGTTGATAAGGAAGGCGGGGGGACTCCACGCTTTTATGAACTGGAAGGGCTTTATACTGACGGATTCGGGGGGGTTTCAGATATTCAGTCTGTCCAAACTGCGGAGGGTGACGGAGGATGGGGTTCGGTTCAGATCTCCCATAGACGGGAGGGAGGTATTCCTGACGCCGGAGAAGGCCGTAAGGATCCAGAACGCTCTTGGCTCCGACATCGCCATGGTCTTGGACTATCCGGTGAAGTTGCCAGCTACGAGGGAAGAGACGGAGAAGGCCCTCGCCATAACGACCTCTTGGGCGAAGAGGAGTAGGGAGGAGTTCCTGAAGTTGGCCCATCCGTACCAGATGCAGTTCGGTATAGTCCAGGGGGGACTGTACGAGGACCTAAGGCTCCAATCGGCACGGGAGCTTATGGAGATAGGTTTTGAGGGGTACGCCGTTGGGGGGTTGGCCCTCGGAGAGAGCCGGGAGGAGAGGAACAGGATCTTGGACGTGGTCCTTGAGGTGCTTCCGAGTGATAGGATCCGGTACGTAATGGGGGTAGGGCTGCCCGAAGATATAGAGGATGCCGTGGTTAGAGGGGCGGATCTGTTTGACTGCGTCCTCCCCACCCGGAACCCCCGCCGGGGTACCGTCTTCACGTCCGAAGGTAAGATAAACCTGAAGTCCGCCCGGTACGCCGAGGATTTCACACCTTTGGACCCCCTGTGCGAGTGTTACACGTGCCGCAACTACACCCGCGCCTACCTCCGCCACCTCTTCAAAACCAACGAGACTTTAGCCGGACGCCTCGCCTCCCTCCACAGCATACACTTCTACAACCGCCTCCTTGACCGCCTAAGGAGGGAGATTCTGGCCGAAAACGGCCTTTCCGTAGAGGACGTGATAGCAAGGTTGTAAGGTTTCTTGCAGTTGAGGTGAAGAAGTATCTTTCAGGGATAAACGGCGTTTAGACGGTCCCTCAATCGTACAACCGAAAGATTCCAAGGGGAAAAGTTCGGAGGCTCACTCACCTTTCTACCTTCAAGGGCGGAAATTTCGCCCCACACCCCACCTTAAGTGCTTAAATTATTAGGGTTCAAAAAAAAATCAATTTTATTTGATGATGACACGGGTTGACATCAAGTGTGCGACGGCAATATTCTTTTCTCTCCAAAAGGAGGTAGAATTATGAGAAAGGTCGCCCTCATCTTAGCAACGGCTTACGTGATTCTCGGGACGGCGTTCGCTCTCTACCCCAAGAGGGTGGAGGCGAGGAAGAAGATCATCTTCGCTTCCGGTATCTCTATCAACGATGTTGTCTGCCGCTGTCCGAGCAGCGC
Source organism: Caldifarciminota bacterium (assembly GCA_015494805.1). GTDB lineage: Bacteria > Hydrothermota > Hydrothermia > LBFQ01 > LBFQ01 > JAADCS01. The sequence goes on along the minus strand of WGAN01000140.1, from coordinate 13,132 downwards.
TGCTTCGTGCTACTGCGCCTTCCTGGTAGATGATGGCAGCTCTTCGCAGTAAAGGAAAGGGAGGTATAAGGCTATGAAGCGGCTGATAGGCGCTCTCGTGATCCTCGCCTACGTGGTTGTAGGGCTGTACGTGGCCCTAAGGCCCGCGACCGTTACCGCTAAGGGGCCATCTCCGGCAGATATATATCCCGGCAGCAAAGTGGTGATAGATGGGGGTACGTCAATACTCAAAGAGTCCGGAAGTGGCCCCTGGATATGCGCGTGTCCTGACAGCCACCGCACCTGCTACTGCCAGGTAGACTAACACCCTTAAAATACGACCATGTTAATCGTCGCCCTGGCTCCAAGTTACGACCTCTTTCACTGCACCTATGGAGACAAGACCTACGCCCTCGTAGGGGGGAGGATAGTTTCGGGAGGGGACACCGTAAGGCTCTCCCCTCCCCCTCCCTCCGGTAAGTACAACTTCTTAGTCGGGTGCAACGACGGTTTCTTCGTAGTGGAGTGGTACAGGAGGAGGGTGCGGTACTATGACCCAGACGGAAATCTCAAGGTGAAATTCCTCATAAGGGCCGACCATACCCAGCCCCTCCAGGTCTTCAGGTACGGCGACCGGATAATAATGAACGCCTCCTCTCCGAGACGTCTTAGAGGAGCCAGAACCCTCAACTACGGCTACTACATCCAGATATACGATCTGAACGGGGTCTATGACACCTCCGCCTTCCCCATGCCCAGAGAGGTGGACAGGCTCGGATACAACGACACCTACACCTTCATGTACCTCAAGGGGGACACCGTCTATTACGCCTTCCACTTCTACCCCTGCGTATTCAAGTTGGACGCGAGGACCTTCAAGGTAGTGGGTAAGTCCTGCGGCCTCTTTCCCATGCCCAAACCCGGCCGTATCACCTACGAGAGGTACGGTAAGGATAGCGTCCCCCGGTGGCCGGAGTATCCGGACACCCTGCCCTCAATAGTCGCTCTGTACGATAGGGCGGGGAGGATGTACGTAAAGGTGTCTGATGGGAGAGAGGTTAAAGAACTTCCCCTTCGTTAGCGTCCTCCTCTTCCTATTCTCCGCCTTCCTTTTGTGGAGGGTCAGCGTCCTCAAGGAGTACGAGGCCTTCGCCATGGACATCCTCCACAGGGTACCCGCCCCCCTCGTCCTCTCCTCCGTAGGCAGGGGGACCCACATCGTCTACGTGCAACCTCCTACGGCCTGTATAGTGGCACCCGAAGAGTGGCGGAAACTCACCTCTCACCCGGCTACGGTCCTCGTTCTCCCTCACGGGGACGCCGAAGAGAGCCGGAAGTGGCTCAAGAGTATGAGGTACAGGGGGAAGGTCGTATTGGACACGGGGGAGGTCTTCCTGAAGCTCTTTAAGGTCTTCGGCGTCAAGCAGCCACCCCTGAAGCTGGTCGTTAAGGACGGGAGGATTGTATTCTACGAGGCCGGCCCCTCCGACGGCTCGGCCGTTTTGCGGGCTTATCATTTCTACTCAGGGAGGTAAGTATGGTAATTTTGTATGCACTTACTGGATTCACGGATAGCGTTTTTACGCTCCCTAAGTTGAGGGACGTGGAGATAGACGGAGAGCTTGAGAGCGTCTGGGACTCCGCCCTAACCTTCAAGGACTTCCGGCAGCAGTACCCAACACTTGACGGGGACGTACCCTATCCCACGACCGCCAAGGTCTTCTATACGGACAAAGCCATATACGTCGCCTTCGTATGCGAGGGCAGAAAGCCCGTCCTCCAGAGGGGCAAGCGCGGTTCCCTATCTCCCGACGAGGTCTCCTTCACCCTTGACCCCTACGACGCCACAGGCAAGAGGTACTACGGATTCTTCGCCGACCCCTTCGGGAACAGGGGAGACGTTGAGGTGAACTCCGGTATGTTCAATTCACAGTGGGACACGGAGTGGGAGGCGGCCGGTAAGATAACGGATAACGGCTACATCGTTGAGATGAGGATCCCCTTCAAAGCCTTCCGGTACCGGAGGGGGAACGTATGGGGGATGGCCTTCGGCAGGGGGACGGCCGACGGATACAGTTTCCGGATACCTCTTAACCGCAAGGGGATCTTCCCCGATATGCTGAAGGTAAGGCTCTCCCCTCCCCTCTCGTGGGCCTTGACCCTCATGCCCTACATCACCTACCGGAAAGACTCGCTCTACAACCTCTGGATAGGGGAGTACGAGAGGTACGAAAGGGCCTACGGCGGCGGGGACGTAAGGCTAACCCTTGAGGATAACTTCGCCCACCTGACCGTAAAGCCCGACTTCTCCAACGTTGAGTCCGACCCCTACTACATAAACGTCGGCCGCTACCGGTACTTCCTCCAGGAACGGAGGCCCTTCTTCACCCACGATATGGACCTCTTCCAGCCCAACTTCAACGCCTTCCTCCCCTACACCATGCTTCTATACACCCGCAATATCGGAATGGACGATTACGGGAACGAGCTCCCCATAACCTTCGGCCTGAAGGGGGGGCTGTCGCTGTTCGGGACGAACGTTGCCCTACTTACGGTGAGGACGGACTCCGGCCAGATGTGGAACGCCCTCCGCACCAACTACCGGGGGAAGAACATCGCCGTTGGAACCTTCCTCGCCAGATACACCGGTACCTATCCGTACCCCGACTTCAACAACCCCGGCAGTTTCATAGCCATCAGGGATACTAATGTCCTCGCGGATGTGGATGTGACCTTCAACTACGGCTACTTCCAGGGCGGGTTCGTCGCGATGCACGCGGACTACTACGACGAGTTGGGCGGTTGGCGGAGCGGGTGGACCAGGGCCTTCGGTTTCGGGTACGAGTCCCAGGAGTGGAATGTTGGTTTCTCCTACAGCGAGATAGACTCCCTCTTCTACGCCGAGAGGATAACCTACATGCCCGCCGCCGGTTCAAAATACGCCGGATTCACCATCCACAAGACCTTCTTCAACCTGGGGAAGTTGAACTACCTCGGTGTTGGGACGGAGTTTAGTGTGACCAGGGATGCCGGTGAGCCTCTCTCCAAGTTCGTCAGCCCGTCTCTGGGCCTCTCCTTCGGGCGGGGACACAGCATCTACCTCTCGTCGGACCTGGGGGACGCCTACAGTTACGACCCCTTCCGCGACACGTTGGTGCATTACTTCTCAAGGGATTTCAGGCTGTCCTCCTACTTCAACGTCAGGGCCAACTACCTCGGTATGTGGTTCTCCACCGGAAACCTGTACAACTACGCCACGGGGCAGCTCGGAGACTACTCCACGCTTAACCTGAACCTCCCGTGGAGGTTCTCGGAGTTCTTCAGGACTTCTGATGCCGTAAGGGTGTGGCTCTACCCCGGAATGGACCCCACCTACTCCAACATCCTCCGCCTCACCTTCTCCCTCGGAAACCTCGCCACCGTCCGCACCGGCTGGGAGAAGAACGTCCGCAAAGGTGAGAGGGGTCTCGTCGGTCTATACGATCGCGTCTGGGTCTTCCTATCCTTTGAAAAAGGTCTTACCGGCTTATACGTCTCCTTCAATACTAAGCTCAATCCCACCGACACCCTCAACATCAACCCCTTCAAGTACGAGAGGGCGGACTACATCTTCGGTGTCAAGTTCAAGGGGTACCTTAGACTATGACGAGGTTCCTCTTTGCTCTCGGTTTCGGGGCGCTGTTGGTTGCGGGTAGCCCACCGGCGGAGGCGAAGAGGGGGAGGGATATGGACCTCGGAATGAAGGTGAAGGTCCAGGTGGGCGATAGCACCTTAATGCTGTGCCGCTGTCCGACGAACTACGGCAACTGCTTCTGCACGCCGAAGGGGATGATAGACGAGAGGGACGTAGGGAGGTAGGTTAGGGCCTCTGTCGGGGCAACAGGGGGCGTCTTTATCCCATCCGCCCTACGTCCCTCCCCTATGGACGTCTGTTATCTCACTTCAGGAGGAACTTCTGCTCCTCCTCGCTCTCAAGCTCCTCAATCTCCTTTACCTTCGTCCTCTTGAAGTTCCGGCTGTAGGAGTAGGAGAGGGAGAGGGTTATGACAGGTTTGGCGTATTGGGTTGTGGCGTGGCGGTAGAAGTTCTCGCCCGTTACGGTCAGGTCCTCCTTAAAGAGGGGGACGGGGTCGGTGATGCCGGCGTACACGTTAAAGCCCCTAATGCTGAAGTTGGCGCCTATGTCCAGATAGTGGTACGGGGCCACGCTCCCCCACACCAACCTGTAGGCTCCGGAGTATCCGTATCGCACCTGAAGTTGGACCGAACTTAGGTTTAGGCTCAAGACGGCGTAGGCCGACAGGTAATCGGAGGATACGTCCTCGTACTCGTACCGCATGGGCGATACGCCCCCCATAACGCCGACGAAACCCATAAGGAAGGCCTGAAGGGAAAGGTCAATGCCGTACTTCCTGCCGTAGCCCTTTGAGGATACGAAACGGTAGAGCGTTACGTCGTAGCCCTCAAACTTGCTCTCCCTGACGTCCTGTACGTTTTCGGTTGCGTCGTAGTACGCCTCGGCCGACAGGGATACGGGACCAAAGGCCCTCATCGCCCCAAGTTGTGCCTTGTAGTAGTACTCCGGGAGGAGGTTGGGATTGCCGAGCTGAACCAGATAGGTGGTCTGGACGACGTACATCGGGTAGATCATATAGTAGGGTGGCCTCCATATCCTCCGGCTAAAGGCCGCGTATATCTGACTTCCGGCAAAGCTTGTACTGACATTAAGGGATGGGAAGAGGTCTAGGCGGTTGATCTTGATGGTGTTCATAGAGCGGTCGGTGTACTCCGCCCTCAAGCCGAGACTGTAGTTGAAGCGGCCCACCTCGGAGGTGTAGAGCAGAAAGGCCGAGTGTATGTCCCTCCTGTATTTCAGGGTTTGGGGTGGTATGTCGGGGTAGGATATGCTCCCCAGAGCCTTCGTCGTGTCCAATCTGGATCCCCTTGACGGGTAGACTTTGATACCTAACTTCAGGTTCTTCAAGGAGTACTTGAGGGACAGGTACCCCCGGTAGGACTCCTCGTATCCTACCGTCTTTATGCCATAACCCGTGGTGGTATCCACCAAGTAGCTAATGGAGCGGGGATAGTAGGAGGCGTATATCTCAAGGTTCAGCAGGCCGGACAGGACGTTCCTGGTGTGGGTAAAGGAGAGGAAACCCCTCGGTTTCCTTTCAAGCGAATGCTCGTAGAAGTTGCCTTCGTTTATCCCCTCCCTAACGGTCGGGATCGTTACGCCGTACTCGTTGAAAGCCCCACCCACCTCCAATTGGGTGGCCTCGGTCTGAAAGCCTGCGGATAGCCTTAAGATCCTACTGCACTGGTCCCAGATGCCCCTCACCTTCAGGGTGTCCCCTTCGTACACCATCACCTCTTCCCGTTTGAACTTCGTGCTGTTCTTTTGGGCGGAGAACTTTACGAAGTAGGAGACCTTATCAAGCGATAGGTAGGCGGCTAAGTTCCCCTTCAGGGTGCCGTGGTTGTTGCCCGTCACATCCGCCGAGAGACTGTAGCCACTGCTCCTGCGTTTCTTTAGGACTACGTTTATTATGGCATTACCCTCGGCGTCGTACTCGGCGGAGGGGTTGGTTATCACCTCTATCCGCTCTATCTGCGAGGCCGGTATGTCCTTCAGGGACAGGTTCGTAGGATGCCCATCAACGAAGAGGATGTAGTTGGAGCTTCCCCTTATCTTTACGTTCCCCTGCATGTCCACATCAACACCGGGGACGCTTCTAAGGACGTCCGAGGCGCTACCTCCACGACTGACTATATCCGCCGAAGGGGTTATAACCTTACGGTCCACCTCGTACCTCACCTTGGAGGGCGTAGCCTCAACGACGACCTCCTCCGTCCTTATGGGCTGTGGGGAGAGGGCTATCGTACCGATGTTGGTATCCCTCTCTATCTCAACCGGACCGACGAAGGTCTTCCTGTAGCCTATGAAGTCTGCGGAGATGAGGTATCTGCCAGCTTTGACGTTTTTGAGGACGAAGACCCCCTTCTCGTCCGTGTATGTGCCGGTCAGTTTGGACGTATCCTTTGGGTTGTGGAGGATTACGACGGCGTAGGCCATAGGCCTGCCGCTTTCGGAGTCAATCACGCGTCCTGAAACGGTCAGAGCCATTACGATTAGCATCTCCTACCTCCTTTAGTACGGCGGGGAGTTTATGGGGGACGGTACAGGGCCATCAGGCCTTTCGCCAAGGAGGTGGCGAACGTTTTGGTGCCAAAGTGCAGATTTTAGGTATGTATTCTTCTTTTGATAATATTTTCCCATTCAACGAGATGCTCCCTCTTTATGTCAGACGATTTCCGAAACTCATCCTTTAAATTTTCCGTATAACGGTCCAGAAATTCCCTAAGGTCCGGTACTATCCTTAAATAGTACTTCAGGGATGTGAATATCCCGTTCGGTATGATCTCAACGCCGTACTTCACCTTTATGTCCCTTATGGCGTTTAACAGTTCATCGTAGTCGCCTCGGAAGTTGGGCTCCGCCGTGGTGAGGATGTAGTACTTCCTTACGGATGTACCCTTGACCTTGTTTAGAACGTCCTCTATCATCATTTTGTCAATAGGGATGTTATGCTTTACCTCCACTATTTCAAAGGGTGTTCCGTCCGAATTGTAGATCTCTATGTCTCCAAATCCCCTGTACCTGTCCGAAGCTGTATGAGTTCTTAAGGGTTTTAAGATTTTATCCTCGTATATTTTTACATTTTCCTCAAAAATTTGATATATTGTATATATGGCAACTACCGGCAGGCGGGATGACCTTCTCGTGGAAAAGTGCTCTCTAAGCATCCCGATCACTTCCTCTATGGTAAGTATGGCTTTCCTATCCCCCACTTTCACCTGTGCTACCAGCTCGTTTTCCCGCTCGTACTTCTCAAAGAGGAGGTATAGGAGGGTGAACAGATAGGCGTACGGATCGGCCCCGTTCTCCTCAACGTCATTTAAGATTGATAGAAAGGCCCTCTTAACCGCGCTGTTCCTTATCTTCCCCGGAAAGTCCATAGTAAAGGGATGGGGTTGCTCAATGGATCTGGTGAGCCAACCGCTCTCCTTCGGTGCAAACCTAATGAAATGTTCCTTCAACCACGGAGTTACGACGTTCGTGTCCAGACTCCGCCCTGAATACCCCCCTTCAAACTCCTCACGGTGCAATCTAACGTCCTGTTCTGGCGATACTATCTTTTTAAGCAGGGAGGTTATCGCGACCGCCACGACTGACTTCTGGTTCTCTACGTTGGCTATCAGGGTTCTGGCCCACCCCCTCTGCTCACCGGAAAGTTTCCCCATAAGCCCCTCGTCCCCTCGCTTCCGACTTTCCTTAACCTCCCGAAATATCCTATCCAACACCTCCCGGTACCTTTCCCACTCCCTCATACGAACCACTCCAGCGTACGTTGAGGTTTTACCTCTGCTATCCTTCTTCGGGCGTACTCGCAGTACTTTGGGTTTATCTCTATGCCGATGAAGTGCCTTCCCATTCTCTTCGCTACCACGCCCGTCGTGCCGGACCCCATGAAGGGGTCCAAAACCACGTCCCCCTCCTTGGTGAGGAGTTTCAGGAACTCCTGAACGATGTATTCGGGATACACCGCCGGGTGGATGTTCCCCTTTATAGTCTCCACGGGAGATTCAATTACGTCCCTTTTGATAGATCGCCCGTATATCCTTATGATGGTGAAACCGTCCCGTTCTATGTGTATCTTCCTACCACCTTCCTGCCCACCGTAAGGCATGGCATGTACTCCCCTTATCTTCATCCTGAAACCCTCAATTCGCCCCTCCTTAACCTCCCGTATTACCTCCATCAGCTCCCGCTTCGCCCGGCTCTTCTGCTCCGGTGTTAGATCCGACATTTCTATAAGTTCAAAGTACCTCTTACCCAGATTGTTCCCCCTTTTTCTCTTCGTCCTCCTCAAAAAATCAACGTGGTTCAGGAAGGCGTCCCTGTTGAAATAGTAATCGCCGGACTTTACAAAGATGAAGAAGGGTTCCGTAGCCGGTACGAGTTTCTTCCTGTCCTGCTTGGGAACAGGGTTGGGTTTTACCCAGGTCACCTCGTTTATTAGCTTTACCCCTGTCCTCTTCATCGCCTCTATAGCAAACCGATAAGGCACCAGTAGAAGGCTCCCCTCCTCGTACTTATCGCCCAAGTTGAAAACTATACTCCCTGTGTCCTTCACAACCCGAACGCACTCTCTGAATATAACCATCAAATTGTCAATGTACTCCTCAACCGTTCGCTCGTTTCCTATTCCCCCCGCTCCGTAATCCCTCTGCCTGTAGTACGGGGGACTCGTTATTACAAGGTCTACGCTGTTGGATGGAAGGCGTCTCAAAACCTTCGCCGCATCACCGCATATAACTTTATCCAGAAATCCTTCCAACTCCCCCATCGGCGTCCATTATACGGACGACCACCTCTATAAGCAGGAGGGCGACCATAAAGACCACAGGAGACTCTACTGACATCGTTATACCTTTTCTAAGTTATAATACTCCCCGCCTTATGATCCGCAGAATGTTAGGGGACGACCCCCTCCTCCTCTCTGTGGCCGACGAGTACTTCACAGGCAACCCCTACGGGGCCGTGAAGAAGGCGGAGAAAATATTCTTGGAGCGGCAGGACAGGTACTCCCTGACCCTCTTAGGCCTGACGAAACCCTTCAACTTCTTCCCATCCCCGAAGGAGGCCCGGAGGCTGATCGTAATTTCAAGGGTCTTGGGGGTTAAGCTGTCCAGCCTGATGCTGAAGATTGCCGCACAGTCGGACGAGAGGGCGTTATCACTTGATTGGAAAGGGAAGGATGCGCTGGATTATCTGCGGGAAAATACGTTCTTTGACGATATAGAGGACGAGCGGGACGAGATGACCCTGTACACCTCCTTCAACTACGTCTATTCCATCAACCTAATGCCACCACCGGGGGAGTACAGGAACGCCTACGACTGTGGAAAACTTTACCACAGGACGCTTCTACTCATGTACCGCATAGGTGTGGGCCTCCTTCAGGAGGCTGTGGAGTTGGAGAAGGCCATAAAGGCTTTTGAGAGGGTGGGGGTCTACTTTGACGTCCTCCCCATTATAGTCTATTCCCTCGCTACCGGGGACGACTCCTACCTCTACAGGGCGAGGATATTCTACTCCCTCCTCGGAAACCGGGCGCTGAAGGCCCTCCTTGAGGGGGTAATATTCTTCCTGAATGGGGAGGAGTTTGAGACCTACGGCTCCCCCGTCCTTGAGCAGCTCAAGGACCCCGCGAAGGTGCATTACCCCGTTCTATCCCTTCCCATCCGCTTCGCCCGTACTATGATGGAGGGGAAGTTCTTCGTCTCCTTCGCCGGCGATGGGGGTATATACCACAACTGGAAGAGGGTGAGGATTCCGAGATACGAATCGTCCTTCAAGGTGTTAGCATACTTCAAGGTGGGGTCCCACTTCTTCGGGGATGGCAGGAGGTTCGCCCTTGAGAACGCCCCTATCCTGTTTCCCAAGAGTCCCAACCCGAAAAAGACCACGTACGACTACCTCTCCCGCTTGGGCCAGCTACTTTACGCCCCTTCGGACCTCCTCCATTCCGTCAAGTACGGGACCTTCCTGTCCCGGAGGCATAAAGCGTGGGCCGTGAGGTTGAGGGAGGTACTCGCGTTTGATAAATTCACGGTTCGGCCGTAAAATACTTATAAAGACGAGAACTTGCCGGCATCAGATCATTCTGGGGGATTCCGCTGATGGAATGGCGATTGCTCTACAGTCTCATCAAGCGGGAAAATGCTACGCATTTTTGATATTTTTTTTGTGAATTGTTTCAATATCTTGCTCTATTTTTACTCATAACCTAAAAATATTGAAGTATTGTTAAAAACCATATTGAGCCACGTTCCATACAAACTCGGACAGTGGATAGGTACCTCTCTACCGGACATAAAAAATGATTTGGTTGTTGAAATAACCTTGTATGCCACAATACGGAGAGATACGGTTTGTAAATTGAACCTACTGCTCCGGAGCATAATTGAGGGTCCTAATTTCACCTCAAAAACCTCATTATCGCAACGATAACGCTTATTATCGCTATAGTCTGGGAGACCAAAAATATGAACATCCACTTGATGATGTCGGCTTTTAACCTTCCCATCTGCTCGTACATCTCGGAGCGGAGTATTTCTATCTTCTCTGCCATCTCGGCCCGTAGTTTCCCTATTTCATCGTGCATCTCGGAACGGAGGTTTTCTATCTTCTCTGTCATCTCGGAACGGAGCTTACCTATCTCGTCGTGCATCTCCGAGCGGAGGCCCTCAATCTTCTCATCCACTTCGGCGCTGTGCTGGGCAAAGAGCTTGTACATCTCGGAGCGGAGTTTCCCTATCTCCTCCGCCAGTCTTCGGGCGAACCTCTCCTCAAGGAGGCGGAAGAGGTAGTCCCTCGTCCTCTCCCTCTCCTCCTCAAGCACCTCAAACAGGGCATTAACCCCGTCTTCACCGAGCTTTTCCCTTAGGGTGTTTAAAGCAGCGAGCCTACCCATTCCAACGTCTATTATAAGGGGGGAAAGGCGGCTAAAAGCCCTACTTCAAGCTCTATACCTCGGATTTTAAAATTTTGAAGATAGGTCTTAATTTTCCATAAATTGGGATTAGTAGCTCTTAGAACTAAAATGCAATTTTTGGTAGGTGGGTGAAACGTCAAGCAGTCCCCCGCCCGTTTTCCGATACCAGCAACCTCCGTACCTGCTCCGTAGGTCCCACCTTAGAATACGTGTCGTATGGAATCCCTCAAGAGCCTTCTGAAGAAGCTCATCCAGTTTGAGAGCGTAGCCGAAAGGCCGGACCAGCTGATAGCCGTCATAAACTACGCCGAAAAGTACCTGGAGCATCCCAACCTCCGTATAGACCGCTTTATGAAGGGGGAGAAACCCTCCCTGATAGTTAGCTTTAAGAGGAGCAACAAGGAGAGGCACTTTAAGGTCCTCTTCGCGGGCCATCTGGACGTCGTCCCCGCCCGTAGGGAGCAGTTCGTGGCACGGGAGGAGGGGGACAGGATATACGGACGGGGAGCCTTGGATATGAAGGGACCCTGCGCCGTTATGATGCAGCTCTTCAAGGACCTCGCCGAGGAGGGAGCGGAGCCGGACATAGCCTTAATGCTAACTACGGACGAGGAGATAGGGAGCCAGAACGGTGTCAGGTATCTCCTTGAGGATGAGGGGTTCTCCTCCGACTTCGCCGTCATCCCCGACTCCGGGGAGGGCTTCCGTGTGATAACGGAGGAGAAAGGGGCCCTCCACTTCCGCGTAACCTTCAAAGGGAGGCCTGCCCACGGCTCCATGCCCTGGTTGGGGGAGAGCGCGCTGGAGAAGGCCTTGGCCTTCTACGAGGACGTTAAGTCCGCCCTCCTCTACGACTCCGATGACCCCGAACACTGGCACAACACCCTAACCCTCGGAAAGTTGGTGGGAGGGCGTAAGGTAAACCAGGTTCCCCCCGAAGCCGAAATGGAGCTGGACTTCCGTTTCGTCCCGCCCTTCACCCTTGAGGAGGCCAAGGGACTCGTGTCCTACATAGCGAAGAAGTACAAGGCGGAGGTGGAGTTCCTCTCCGAAGGGCAGCCCTTCTCCACGGATCTGGAGCATCCCCTGTCTAGGCTCTTCATAGAGAGCGTCAGGGAGGTTTTGGGAGAGGTAAAGTTCGGGAAGACCCACGGCGCCACGGACGGTAGGTTCTTCGCAGCGAGGGGGATCCCCGTGGTGATGATATACCCGGAGGGTGGAGACATCCACGGGGATAACGAGTGGGTTAGCGTCCCCTCCTTGGAGACCCTGTACCGGATATTCAAGACCTTCGTAGGGAAATTGGGATAGCCACCCCAGGATAGGGACGCTATCCCCTTAGAATCCCAACCCGTATGGACGTTAAGTACAGGCGTATCCTCCTTAAGGTTAGCGGGGAGATCTTGGCCGGTGCCAAGGGGTTCGGGATAGACGCCCCCGTTCTTGATACGCTCTCGGACGAGATACTGGAGGTGTACGGTATGGGGGTGGAGGTCTCCCTCGTCGTAGGCGGTGGGAACATACTGCGGGGTACCCAGAGCGAGACCCTCGGAATAGATAGGGTGACGGGCGACTACATGGGTATGCTCGCCACTGTCCTGAACGCCCTCGCCCTCCAGAGTATCCTTGAGAAGAAGGGGGCGCAGACGAGGGTGATGTCGGCCATAGAGGTTTCACGGGTCGCCGAACCCTACATAAGGAGGAGGGCCATAAGGCACCTTGAAAAGGGGAGGATAGTCATATTCGCCGGTGGTACGGGGAACCCCTTCTTTTCTACGGATTCCGCCGCCGCCTTGAGGGCTTCGGAGATCGGGGCGGATGCCATCCTGAAAGGCACGAAGGTGGATGGGGTATATACGGACGACCCCGTCAAAAACCCACGGGCCAAGAAGCTCCGCAGGCTATCCTATACGGACTTTCTGGTTAGGGACCTGAAGGTTTTGGACGCCTCGGCCGTGGATATAGCGAGGCAGTCGGGCATACCCATCGTCGTCTTCAACCTAACCAAGAGGGGGGAACTGAAACGGGTCGTCCTCGGTGAGGATGTGGGAACGGTGATACACTACTGACGCCTCAACCCGTCGTACGACCGTCCCGTGAAGCCACTCCGTACTCCCTCCCCCTCCAGACCACCTTCCCCCTCCTGTACCACCTCCAGGAGACGTACAGGGTCATCAGGAATAGGACGGAGCCGACGGTGGAGTGTACGAGGGTGTATAGGCGGGAGTGGGTGCGGAAGCGGTAGGCGAAGTAGAGGTTGGCGAGCAGAAAGACGCCCATGGCCGTCCCGTAATCTCCGTAGGCGGCGAGGCCGAAGGTGAAGGCCCATCCGGCCAGACTCTCAAAGAGGAGCATAAGGCCGTACCAGAGGCCCAACCTGGCTCTACCCTTCAGGAGGGGGACGAGGTTCTTCGCCCATCCCCTGACCATGTCCTCAAGAGAGGAGTACATGCGGGCCTTTACGCCGTACTTCCTGCCGTGCAAAAAGAGGAGCCTGTACCCCATCCGTTTCACCCTCTCCGCCAGCCTGACGTCCTCTAAGATGTCGTACATAACGGCCTCGTGGGTGCCTGCGGCCTCGTAGGCCTCCC
>WGAN01000139.1 GCA_015494805.1 Caldifarciminota bacterium | reverse complement strand
TGGATAAACAGGCCCTTAGTTTATGGTGAGTACATCCTCGGAGGCGATACGGTCGCTATGATTGCAGAGGACGCCGTAAACGAGAACAGAACGGCCGGGGGAGAGGCAGGGTTCAGGTACCTTTTAACCGAGAAGGACCGGGTAAGTTTTGAGGTTGGAAGCATATACAAGGAGCCTACGGTAAGCGCCCTTTACGAGTACGTCTTAAACGGGGATACTAACGCAAACTTCACTATCCTTACCCTCACATCCCCCAGGCACCATCTCCTCCTCGGCTACGACCACGATTTCTCCAAGGGGCATACCCTCTCCCTCACCCTGTACGGCTCTCACTACTCCAGCCACAGGTTTTCCAACGACAGCGCGGCCGACGGCTACGTCCAGTACGAAGGCAGAAGCGTAGTCAGGTACGGCTTCGGAGAGATACGATACGGGAGGAGGATGGGCGATTTCAAGCTCAATGCAGGCTACAAGGGGGAGTTTGAACTTTACTCCCGTTATGACAGCCTACGCGTAACGACGCCCAACTTCCCGGAGCTTCCCGATTACTCTTTCAACGGGAGAGACGAGACCTATGCGATGTATGTCACCCTATCCTCCAACCTCGGCAAAATCTCCTACAAGGTGGGCCTGCGACTGGAGTACATGAACCGCCATTTCAACGTGACCACGGAGGATGCCCCCATAAGGGTGAAGTACTTTGCTCCCTTCCCCACCCTGCACCTCTCCTACCCCTACGGCGGAAAGAACCGTTTTTACGTTAGCCTGTCGCGGAGGGTTTGGAGACCCTACGGGGACGTCTTCTTACCGGTCAGGATATCCGAAGGTAGAACGGAGATACGGGAGGGGAACCCGGAGGTACTGCCGGAGTACTCCAACACCCTTGAGGTGGGTACCAACTACTCCCTCGGCCCCCTATCCATAACACCCGAAATTTACGCCTCCAAGAGGGAGAATGTCTTTGATGTCCAAGAGTACCCTTACGGGGACGGCTATAACGTAATGGTCAAGAGGTTCATAAACGCCGGGGGCGGGTACGACTACGGAGGCTCGCTCTACCTTGATGGCTCTCTTCTCAAGGGTCTTCTCCGCTTCAACCTAAGTCCCAACTACAGGAGGTACTCCTACGCAAATATCACCTCAAGCGAGTACGGAGGTTCGGCCTCCCTAACCGTCTTCGCCCTCGTTGGCATGCTCCAGGCCCAGATAGACTATATGGCCCCCCGTAGGGCCGTATGGGGGCGGTACGGCCAGGAGATATACACCCAGATTGCCTTTATGACGCAGGTGCAGGGTTTCTCCCTCGTCCTCTCGGCCACGGACCCCTTTAAGCTCTGGAAGTACGAGATAACGGTAGAGGGTGAGGACTACTACTCCTACAAGTACAACCGAATGAAATGGCCCAACGTTAGCCTCGTCCTGCAGTATAATTTCAGCAGGGACTTCAAGCTGCCACAGAAGAGGAAGGTCGGGATAGAGAACACGGGGGAGAGGTTGTTGAAGTAGGTCTTCTACAGGCATCCGGGTATCCGGTGGAAGTGGTGGTTGAATTTACGGTTTTCGTTAATGTTTTTCATATTTACCGAAGTCAGATTTCAACTTTTTGAGGATGCTAACGAATTCCTCCGATCGTCCTTTCCGAGATCCGGTCCATACCCTTACCGGCGTAATACCCAGGTGATTTCAAAATTTGTCATTACGACTTACAATTTTTTGAAGTATAGGTTTTAGTTCCTTAAAGTCCGATTTTCAGTTTTTGAAGGAATCGGTGGGTCTCCGCGTTTCTGTCAGATGCAACTGTAAAATCCAATTTATGTTAGAATTGGAGATCTTGGTATTATTAGCATTTTAGGAACGAAGTTTTTAATTTCAATATATTTTTCATTAATTTATACGGAATTTCTGATATTGTCTCATAAAAACAACAAAAATTATGAAGAAATTCGGATATATCTCTGAACTTAATGGGATCATAATCCGGTCTTCAGCGTATGGGATGGAGCAACCTCTAGGGGGTCTCCCCGCATCACCGGTACCAAGTCGGATTTCCGATTCTCATCATCCGTAATAGGGATTGCGACCCGTACTTTTACATCGTAATTTGGAAGGTGGATTTTTGTAGCGTTTCTCGGTACAATCGTACTGGATCCCTTATCAGGCATAACACTACGCCGTATTCTACTCCCCACAGACCGAAAACGGGAGGTTGGCATCTTGCACAATTTTTGAAGTTTATAGAGAGAACTACGGGATTTCTACGGCGTTCCAAGGATTAGCGGATGAGTTTGGATGCAAGTTCCCTGAAATGCGGATACCGGATTTTTGAAGGTACGTTTCGTATATTCTCCTACCAGCACAACACCTAGGCGGGCTACCCTGCCGTCGTCAGTCCCCGTTGCCGTTGGCCAATACCCTGTCCCAAACGGGGGAGTACGTAGGTGGAGATTGAGAATCGGCCCTTCGGACGAATTACCACCATCGCCCCCTACATTTTCGTAAAAGCAGGGGTAGAATACCCTCCCCATGAGCAAGATAGACGAGGTTATAGCACGGGTAAAGGAAACCTACGGAAAGACGGAGCCGGAGTTTGTCCAGGCCGTTACGGAGGTGATGGAGAGCATAAAGCCCGTAGAGGAAAAGCACCCGGAGTTCCTGGAGGCGGGGATATACGACCGCATCGTTGAACCCGACCGTGTCATCATCTTCAAGGTAACGTGGGAGGACGACGAGGGGAACGTGCGCGTGAACAGGGGCTACCGCGTTGAGTTCAACGGTGCCATAGGTCCCTACAAGGGCGGCCTGCGGTTCCGTAAGTCCGTCAACCTCGGTATCATCAAGTTCCTCGGCTTTGAGCAGATCTTCAAGAACGCCCTGACCGGTCTCCCTATGGGCGGCGGGAAGGGAGGCTCCGACTTTGACCCTCATGGCAAGAGCGACAGGGAGGTCCGCAGGTTCTGCTACGCTTTTATGTCGGAGCTCTTCCGCCACATAGGACCCTACACGGACGTGCCGGCCGGAGACATAGGCGTGGGCGCCCGCGAGGTGGGCTACCTGTACGGGGCCTACAAGAAGCTGAAGAACGAGCATACGGGAGCCATAACCGGGAAGGGCTACGAGTACGGCGGTAGCCTTATGAGGCCCGAAGCTACGGGGTACGGTCTTCTCTACTTCACGGCCGAGATGCTCGCCCACAAGAACGACACCCTTGAAGGTAAGGTCATCGCCGTTAGCGGCTCTGGGAACGTCGCCCTCTACGCCATAGAAAAGGCCAACCACCTCGGTGCCAAGGTGGTCTTCGCCTCCGACTCCTCCGGTGCCATCTACGACCCCGCCGGTATCTCTGGCGAGAAGTTCGCCTTCCTCAAGGACCTGAAGGAGAGGAGGAGGGGCCGCATAAAGGAGTACGCCGAGAAGTACAACGTGGCGTACTTTGAGGGCAAGTCCGTCTGGGACGTCATAAAGGAGAAGGGAATAAAGGTGGATATAGCCCTCCCCTCCGCTACCCAGAACGAGATCCACAGGGAGCATGCCGAGGCACTCGTGAAGCTGGGCGTGATAGCCGTGGCCGAGGGGGCCAACATGCCCTCCACCCCGGAGGCCATAGAGGTGTATAGGGACGCCGGAATACTCTACGGACCGGCCAAGGCCGCCAACGCCGGTGGTGTGGCCGTCTCCGGCCTTGAGATGTCCCAGAACGCTATGCTCCTACAGTGGACGAGGGAGGAGGTGGATGAGCGCCTCCGCAAGATAATGAAGCACATCTACAACGAGGCGATGGAGGCCTCCGTGGCCTACGGCCACCCCGGAGACCTGATGGTGGGGGCCAACATCGCCGGCTTCCTGAAGGTCGCCAAGGCCATGGTGGCCCTCGGTCTCTACTGAAGCCAAGGGTTAATCGGGACGCCCCAAAGGGGCGTCCCCTTCTGCTTTAAAATACGCAGTAGATGGTTTCATCGTCCCTAAGAGAGTGCGATCTCTACAGGCCCCTGAAGAAGGGGGTTGTGCAGTGTACGGCCTGCCACCACTGGTGCGCCATAAAACCGGGGGAGTCGGGGAAGTGCGGGGTCAGGAGGAACTACGACGGCAAGCTCTACCTCGTCACCTACGGCAAGGCGGCGGCCATACACATAGACCCGATTGAGAAGAAACCCCTATACCACTTCCTGCCCGGTGAGGACATCCTCTCCATAGGTACGGTGGGGTGCAACTTCAGCTGCCTCTTCTGTCAGAACTGGGAGATAAGCCAGCTCAAGGACTTCTACGTAGACCCCAAGACGGGTGAGCCGGACCGCTTCATCGGGTACGACGCCCCGCCGGAGAGGATAGTCGCCACGGCCGAGTACTACGGTGTCAGGCTCCTCGCGTACACCTACAACGAGCCGGTGGTGTGGATAGAGTACGCCCATGATACGGCCGTCCTCGCCGTTGAGCGTGGGATGCGGAACGTCTTCGTATCCTCCGGCTTTGAGACTCCCAATGCTTGGAGGTACATGGAGGGCCTCCTCCATGCCATAAACGTGGACCTCAAGAGCTTCAGCGACGAGTTCTACAGGAAGATAACGGGGGGGAGGCTCAAGCCCGTCCTTGAGAACATAGAGTACCTCGGCGGTGAGATCTGGCCGAAGGTGTGGATAGAGGTGACCACTCTGGTGATAGACGGCTACAACGACAGCGAGGAGGAGTTAAGGGGAATAGCCCGCTTCCTCGCCTCCGTCAACCCCAACATCCCCTGGCACGTCACGGCCGCCCATCCGGATTACAAGATGCTGCACATACGACCCACCCCCCACTCCACCCTGATAAGGGCCTACGAGATAGGTAAGGAGGAGGGCCTGAAGTTCGTCTACGTCGGGAACGTCTACGACCCGGAGAGGTCCAGCACCTACTGCCCGAAGTGCGGAGAAATCCTGATAAGGAGGGAAGGGTACAGGGTGGAGGAGCTTTGGGAGGAGCGCGGGGTCTGCCACAGGTGCGGCGAAAAGATACCGGGGGTCTGGAAATGATAAGGAAACCCGCCGTAGCCGGGACCTTCTATCCTGCTGAACCCACCGTCTTGAGGGAGATGGTGGAGAGGATGTTGGAAGGCGTCCCCCTCTCCTCGGAGTTGGCCCCGGAGGCCGTCGTCGCCCCCCACGCTGGCTACATATACTCCGGTCCCTTCGCCGCCTACTCCTTCAAGAGCCTTTTGCCTTTGGCCGGTACGTCCCCTACGGTCTTCCTCCTCGGACCCGCCCACTTCGTGGCCTTCAACGGCGTAAGTACGGGCCCGTTTACGGCGTGGGAGACCCCCCTCGGTACGGTACCGGTGGCGACGGATAGGGTGGAGGAGGTCCTGGCCCTCGGCCATCCCTTCACCGACCTGGCCGACCCCCTTATACCGGAACACTCCTTGGAGGTGGAACTTCCCTTCCTTCAGGTGGTCCTTGGGGACTTCCAGATCGTCCCCCTCGCCTTCGGCATAGTCAATCCCCTCTTAGTCGCCGACAAACTCCTCGG
>WGAN01000138.1 GCA_015494805.1 Caldifarciminota bacterium | reverse complement strand
GCGTAGGCCTTCAATCTGACTCGTCATCTCCGAGCGGAGTTTGCCTATCTCGTCGTGCATCTCGGAGCGTAGGCCTTCAATCTGACTCGTCATCTCCGAGCGGAGTTTGCCTATCTCGTCGTGCATCTCGGAACGTAGACCTTCAATCTTCTCATCCACCTCGGCGCTGTGCTGGGCAAAGAGCTTGTACATCTCGGAGCGGAGGTCCTCAATCTGTCTCGTTATCTCGGCCCGCAACTTCCCTATCTCGTTCCAGACCTTGGCTATCTCCCGCTGAACCTCGGCCCGGAGTTTTCCTATCTCGTTCCAGACCTTCCCTATCTCCCGGTTCATCTCGGCTCGGAGCAGGCCGATCTCCTCGGCTAACCTCCGGGCGAACCTCTCCTCAAGAAGGCGGAAGAGGTAGTCCCTCGTCCTCTCCCTCTCCTCCTCAAGCACCTCAAACAGGGCATCTACCCCATCTTCGCCGAGCTTTTCCTTTAAAGTGTTCAAAGCAGTGATTTTACTCATTTCAACGCCTATTATAAGGGGGAGAACGTATCTATCGGCCGTGGGATCTTACCTTCCGCCTCCGCTCGCTACAGAACCAATCAATCACATTTCATTCGTTTATTATTGGATAATTATGAAACTATTGTGCGTATTTTCCGAAGAAACGTGATCTATTAGGAACAAAAGCAGATTTTAAGGTTACGCCGCAGACAGTTGTCGCAGATTAGGCAACGGCCTTATAATAGTAGTGCTATGATGCTCTGGATCTTGGGCCAGGTGGCCACACCTTACGGGCAGACGCCGGCCGACGTTAGTCGGCTCGTGGTGGTGTTCAAGGACGAGAGGATAAGACGTTGCGGTTGTATAGACCGCATAGAGAGGCGGCTCCTAACGGATCTAAGGGGTACGGTTAGGCGGGTGATATACGGTGCCGAGAAGAACGTCCTCTACCTCCTCCTGAAGCCCGACAGCCCCATAGATACCGCTGCTGTCGGTCGCATACTGAGGGAAGAGGGGGTGAGGAGCTATGAGATACGCCGTTAGTGCTTTCCTCCTGACGGCTTTGGTCGGGGGTCTCAACGCCCAGGTCACGTGGGCGGGATTGGCCACGTACGGTGGAAGCAGCTACGATATGATGTGGGGGATAGACTTCCGCGGGGACTCCCTCCCCGTCCTCCTCCTTTTCACCATTAGCTACTCCATAAGTGGGAGCGACGAGGACTACATCCTGATGACCCCAAGGTGGAAGAGGGTAATAGGAAACACCGGAGGGCGGGACGACTGGGCCTACAAAGTGGCGTGGCTGAACGGTGGGAGTATAGTCGTAGGTGGGACGTGGTGCTACGATGGAGGGGCCGGTCCCGGCAGTTGCTATGCCCCCCTCTACGGTTTCCTAACCCAGCTCAACTCCTCCGGGGACTTTCTCCGAGGGAGGCACCTGGACTTCGCGAACAGCTGGGGATGCTCCGGGGAGAGCAGACGGCAGACGAGGGTCCTCTCCGTATCCCCTACCAACGACGGTGGCTTCGTCGCTGCCGGTTATATGAGCTACTGCGAGAGTACCGGGGATCAGGACGCCTTCATAGCGAAGTTTGACTCCAACCTCAACCTCCAGTGGATCAAGCCCGTAGGTACCACCGACTACGAATTCGCCACGACGGCCTTCCAAACCACGGACGGCAACTACGTCCTCATAGCCCCATCCTTCTACGAGATATGGATCGGCAAGTTCAACGGAAGCGGAAATCTGATCTGGCAGAAGAGGTATCCGAGGAGGTACGCCGGAGGGGGTAAGTACTTCGCTTGGGGTAAGCCCACGTCCGACGGCGGTTTCATCCTCGCCGACGAGATAGACGGCCCCGGTAGCGGCAGGGACGCCCTCTTCGCCAAGTTTGACTCCATGGGCAACTTCGTATGCGGCAGGATACTCTACACCGGAGGCGACGACGTCGGCATAGACGTGGTTGAGGGCGACAACTACTACTGGATGACGGGCTTCTTCCGCAGCTCCGATCTCTTCATCGCTGCCTTCAACAAGTCGGACTGCCGGCTGGTGAAGTTTAGGTACCTCCTCTCCTCCGGGACGGAGAGCGGAAGGGCGATAGACTTAAGCGACAACGGTATCCCTTACGTGGCCGGGTTCACCAGCAACCCGGCGTGGTCCAGAGGAGGGTACGACGGTCTCGTCGCCGCCGACTCCGGAGGGTTGGACACGTGCTACTGGAGGTCCTACAGCATACCCAACACCTCCCTACACCTCTCGCGATCCGGTTCTTGGACGGTCTATAGTTTCCACTACTCCCCCTCCTCCTACTCGGTTTCCGTAGACCATCCTTCCATAGGGAGCAACGTCATATGCGGCCTGGCTCTCGGTTCCGACGACACCGACCTATCTACGGAGGAGAGGTACGGCGACTGCTTCATAAACTACGGCACCTACCCCGGCGGTGTGAAGGTGCGAGTGAAGGCTCGGACGGACGTCTCCGTGGAGGTGTATTCGCCCGACGGCAGGCGGGTGGCCTACGTCTCCAAGGCGGGATTCAGCGGTGTCCTCCGCATCCCCCTGAAGCCGGGTATGTACTTCCTCCGGATCCGACACGACCTCGCCACCGTCAGAGGTAAGGTGGTGATACGCTAGGGCTTCCTCTCCTACCAACGACCCTATCCGCCGCCCCATTCACAGGTAGAATCCCCTCCGATGGAGAAACTCTTCTACCCCGACAGCATCATCGTCTTTGGAGCCTCCCCCCGGAAGGGGAACCTCGGCCGGGTGATAGTCGGGAACCTCCTGCGCTTCGGTTATCCCGGAAGGATATACATGTACTCCCCCCGCGGGGGCGTCCTCTACGGCCAGCAGATCATAAGCGACCTAAACGAGGTCCCGCCGGGCATAGACCTCGCCGTCATAATAACCCCCGCCAACACCGTCCCCCACATCCTTGAGGTCTGCGGAAAGAAGGGTATAAAGCGGGTGGTGATAGAGTCGGCTGGGTTCGGTGAGTTCGCCGAGGAGAGGAAGGTACTGGAAAGGCAGATGTTAGACATAGCCGAGGAGTACGGCATAAGGTTCGTGGGACCGAACGGCCTCGGTATAATCAACCTTGAGAAGGGGGTAGTCCTCCCCTTCACGGCAATGTACCCGGAGACTACGAAGGCCGGGAACATCTCCATCCTCTCCCAGAGCGGGGGGATAGGACTCTCTTACATAGACCTCCTGTCCTTTGAGAACCTCGGCGTCAACAAGTTCGTGAGCCTCGGCAACAAGCTCCAGATGGACGAGAACGACTTCCTTGAGTACCTGAACGCCGACCCCTCCACCCGAATTATTGGCATGTACCTTGAGGGGATAAAGGACGGGAGGCGGTTCATGGAGGTGGGGAGGCACGTCACCAAGCCCGTCATAATCCACAAGTCCAACACCGGAAAGTCCAGTCAGGGGATAGCGAAGTCCCACACGGCCTCCCTCGCCGTAGATGACCGGATAGTGGACGCCGCCACCAAGCAGCTCGGCTTCGTCCGGGTGCATACCCTCCACGATATGATAAACGCCGCCAAGGCCTTCTCCCTCCCGCCCATGCGGGGGAACCGCCTCGCCATAATCTCCAGGTCCGGGGGACACGCCGTCGTGGCGGCCGACGCCGTGGACGAGTACGGCTTTGAGCTGGTACCCTTCTCTGACCGCTTCCTGAAGGAGGTGCGGAAGCACTTCCGGGCCAACGTCATAAACCCCACCAACCCCCTTGACCTCGGGGATATGTTTGACTTCAACCTCTACGTCGCCGTCATAGAGCAGGCCCTGAAGGAGACCCAGTTGGACGGCCTCGTCTTCCTCCACGTCTACTCCCCCAACCAGGCCGACATCTCCCGCCCCCTCATCCCCAAGATAAAGGCTCTCTCCGAGAAGTACGACAAGCCCATAGCCGTGGTCATCTTCAGCACGCAGGAGGAGGTGGCCACCGTCAAGAAGATGTACGACTTTCCCCTCTTTGACGAGCCGGGGGACGCCCTGAAGGCCCTCGCCGTGAGCAGGGACTACTACATCTACAAGCCCCGCTTCATGGACACCCACAACCCGGCCGTCATAGACACCGAAAAGGTGGCCGAACTCCTTGAGGGCAAGGAGAGGCTGGACCTGGTGGACGCCCTTAAGTTGGTGGAGGCCATAGGGATAAAGGTCGCCCCCTACCGCTTCGTACCCGTCGGTGAGGACCCCCTGAAGTACGCCTCCGACCTCAACTACCCTCTGGCCGTTAAGATAGTGGCCGACGAGGGCATACACAAGACGGACGTCGGAGGGGTGGCCCTCAACGTAAAGGATGAGGAGATGCTCCTGAAGCGCGTAAGGGATATGGAGGAGAGCGCCAAGGCTCACGGAATAGACTTCAAGGGCTTCCTGCTTCAGGAGATGGTGAGGAGCCGGAGGGAGCTGATAGTGGGGGCTAAGATGGACGATCTCTTCGGCCACGTCGTCCTCTTCGGTCTCGGTGGCATAATGGTGGAGGTCTTCAAGGACGTCTCCCTTGGGGTGGTACCCTTCGGTGAGCCGTGGGCGGAGCATATGATAAGGAGCATAAAGGGGTACAACGTCCTTCAGGCCTTCAGAGACGAGCCGAGGGCCGACATACCCGCCATAAAGGACGCCATCCTGAAGGTGGCGAAGCTGGTTCAGAAGTTCCCGCAGATAAAGGAGCTGGACATAAACCCCCTCTTCGCCCTACCGGAGGGTAAGGGGGTCGTGGCCGTGGATGCGAGGGTGGTGATTTAGACTAACCCCTTACGATCCGCTTCAGCTCCTCAACCGACATAAGTATCCTCCTTGGCCGGGACGTACCCTCCGACTTGGAGAGGAAACCGAGCTGCTCCAGCTGGTCCACTATCTTGGCCGCCCTCGGATAACCTATACCCAGCTTACGCTGGAGGAGGCTCGCGGAGCCGTACCCCTCCTCCTGAATGACCTCCGCCGCCCGGATTATCAGGGAGTCCAGCTTCCGCATATCCGTAATACCCCCGCCCTCCTCCTCCTCGTACCTGTAGGAGTAGTAGGTGGCAAGGGCCTCCTTAAGTCTCTCCTCGGCGTCCCCCTCCCCTATCTCCTTGGCGTATATCTCGGCGAGCCTCTCCATCCGGGTGGAGTGGGCAGGCTCATCGTCCCGGAAAAGGGCGTTTAGGACCCCTTCCTCCTTCGCCCTCCGTACGAACTTCTCCGCCCGTACGTACTTGACTCCCCACAGGTTGGCCAACCGGTAAGCTATCCAGGAGACGAGTACGGGGTTTATATGCTCCGGGCCGGTGTAGTACCCATGGACCCGGACGGGGTCGTGCCTGTCGGCCGTCAGGACGAGCATATCCCCCTTCCCGAGTAGCCTCTCCGCCCCGTCCCTGTCCAGAATGGTGCGGGAGTCAAAGCGGGAGGCCACCTTCAGGGCTATCCGGGTGGGAAAGTTGGCCTTTATTACGGGCTTTACGACATCCACGGAGGGTCGCTGGGTGGCCACTACCATGTGTATCCCTACCGCCCTCGCCAACTGGGCTATCCTCTGTATCGCCTCCACCGTGTCCTTGGGGGAGAGCATCATCAGGTCGGCCAGCTCGTCTATGACTACTACGATGTAGGGCATAGGCTCCAAGTCCAGACGGCCGGCCTTCCGGTTGTAGGTCTCTATGTCCCTCGCACCGACGGAGGATAGGAGGGCGTACCTCTCCGTCATAACCTCCACCACCTTCTTCAGGGCATACACCGCCTGCGGTACCATCTTGGCCACCGGGAGGAGGAGGTGGGGCAGCCCCTCAAAGGAGGAAAGCTCCACCATCTTGGGGTCCACAAGGACGAGCCGGAGAGTGTCGGGGGTGTTCTTCTTTATCAAACCGAGGATGAGGGTGGCCAGTAGGACGCTCTTACCGGAGCCTGTGGCCCCGCCCACCAAAACGTGGGGGGCCTTGTGGAGGTCAAAGACGTAGGGCTTTCCGAAGACGTCCACCCCTATCGGTACGCTCGTGGGACCCCCAACCTTCAGGTGAAGCTCCGCATCCTTGAAGGTGAAGACCTTCCTTCTGTCGTTTGGAACCTCTATCCCTATGTTTCCGCTGGGGAGGGGTGCCACTATCCGTACGGGCTTCTTAAGGGAGACGTGGAGGTCGTCCTCCCTCCCTACGACGGAGCTGACCTTTACCCCCGGAGCCGGTACGAACTCGTACAGGGTGAGGACGGGACCCCTCCACACCTTCACTATCTCCCCCTTTATACCGAACTCGGCGAGCTTGGATAGTATGGCCTCCTTCGTGCGGCTGACCTCGTCCCCCTCTTCCTCGGCATCGGGTGGAGGCTCCTCTACTTCCGGGGCCTCCGGCTCCGTAGGCTCCCCCTCAACTATCTCCGGCGGTGAAACATCCTCCTCTTCCGTCTCAACCCCTTCCTCAACCTCCTCCCGCTCCACTATCGGGGGTTTCACTTCCTCCTCTATCTCCACGTCAACGGTGACCTCCTCCTCCCCTTCTTCCTCTGCTCTCTTATCCCTCCCGGCGGTGAATAACTCCCTAAGCCTCCGAACCGCACCGGTACCCAACAGTGCGGGCAGGGGGGAGAGGAGGAGGGCCAGTATTCCGAGGGGGACGTACCTCCCGGAGAGGACGGCGAATATGCCCCATAGGAGGAGGAAGGGGGAGGTCCAGTAGTACTCCGGCACCTCCCTGAAGAGCCTGTAGGCCATCCAGAGGGGAGGGACGACGAGGGATGGTCCGAAAACCTCCCTCATAGGGCGGAAGGCGGGGGAGAGTAGGGTAGCCAAAACTGCCAACGATAGGCCGAGGAGGACGAAGGGCCTGTTCGTGCGGTCGTTGATGGACTTCAAAAACAGGTAGTACAGGCCACCCCAGACCGCAACGTCAAAGAGGAGGAGGAGCGAGTACAACGCTGTATTGTACGGAAGAAACTACCTCTCCGGGGGATGCGGGGGCGACCTTAAAATACCCTATCGTGAAGAAGAGCCTCCTCTTCGCCTTAGGGGTGGGTGTCGTAGCTTTGACCCAAGCCTACGCCCTCTTCGTGGTCCCCCCCGTCAAGTGGCCCGGCCCCAACGGTGAGGTGTTGGGTACGGTGCAGAAGATCTTCTACCTCCACGTACCCCTCGCGTGGGTGGGCTTCCTGATGGCCTCAATATCCGCCCTCGCCGGCTTCCTGTACCTCACCCGTCGGAGTGCGAAGTGGGACAGGCTTTCGGCCTCGGCTATGGAGGTGGGGGTGGTCTTCCTCACCGTCGCCATAGCGACCGGTTCCCTCTGGGCCAGGCCGGCCTGGGGTACCTTCTGGACGTGGGATCCGAGGCTCGTCAGCATGGCCGTCCTCTGGGTCCTCGCCGTTGGCTACCTGTTCCTGCGGAACCTCGTGGATGAGCCGGAGTTGAGGGCGAGGGTCTCCGCCCTCCTGTCCCTGATAATCTTCGTCAACATCCCCGTCGTCTTCCTCTCCATAAAGCTCTTCCGGACCCTCCATCCCGCCGTGGTCAAAGGCCTCTCCAAGGGGGACACCTACGGCATGGATACCCCCATCCTCGTCGGCCTCCTCCTCAACCTCACAGCCATGACCGTCCTCGGTTTCGCCCTCCTCTACCTGCGGTACTCAAAGGAAAACGGGGAGGAAGCATGTACCTGACCCTACTCTCCTTCCTGACGGAGGACTACGGCCTCGTGGCCTACTTCCCCTCCTACGGCGACAGCGTACGGTTCTCCGCCAACTACTACACGGGGAGCCGATATCCCCTCTTCGTAGGGTGTTTCAGGGGTTTCTGTCTTTATGCCGGCACCTACGCCGGCTTTTACAGGGACTCTTCCTTTTACCTTCGGGACCACAGGAGGATAATAGACACCATAGACCTCCGCCGGAGCGCCGTACAGGAGTGGGCGGTGTTGAGTCGCTTCTTCTACTCCGGCAACCTCCTGATGGGTTTTGAGGCCGGCCTTATGAGGGAGACCTATTCCTCCGTCCTTCGCTCTTACAACGACGTCTTCCCGGACAACCACTTGAGCCTCGGAAACGAGAGGAGGGGGATGCTCTTCGGTGGGGTGATGGGATACGTGAGGGGGAACGCCTCCGGCTACCTCCTTTTCCGTTACAGGAACATCACGAAGGACTCCTCCATCTCCTCCGGGGATACCACCGGCTGGGTCATAACCGTCCCCCAACCTCCGGAGGGGAACTTGGAGCTACTCCTGCACCTGCGGTACAGGTGGGTGTCCCTCAACGTCAGTAAGAGGGGGAAGATGGCCGGATACGTCCGCACCGAAGGGGCCGTAAAGGGCTTTCCATTTGCCTTCAGTCTGGGGTACGCCCCCGGTACGGGTCCTGTACTCTCCGGAGCCTTTGGTCTCACCTTCAGGGAAGTCCTGTTGATGGTGGGTGGGGCTTACGCTGGGGGACCGACCCTTGGGGTAGGGGTTAGGTATCCGTATCCCTAACTCGGCCGTAGAATAGGCGGCTATGGAGTACGTAGTTAAGGCGCAGTTGAGGGATAAGTTCGGCCGTAACGCCGCCAAAAAGTACCGGAGGGCGGGGTACATCCCTGTGGTCCTTTACGGAAAAGGGGAGAGGAACATCCACGCCGTAGTTAAGAAGAGTGACCTTATGAAGTTCCTCCACGCCGTCCACGGTGAGAGCGTGGTCGTGACGGTTGAGGTGGATGGTGAGAGCAAGATGGCCATAGTCAAGGACATCCAGCTGGATCCCGTTACCGACGACGTCATACACGTGGATTTCCAGATCCTCCACAAGGGTGAGGAGGTTGAGGTGGAGGTGCCGGTCGTCCTCGTCGGTATGGAGAACGCCCCCGCCGTCCGTGCCGGTGGGATAATAGAGGCGTTGGTGGATACCCTCGCCGTTAGGGCGGAGCCTCAAAACATCCCTGCCCACATAGAGATAGACGTCTCCAACCTTGAGTTGGGCGACGTCATCCATGTAAAGGACATAAAGACGGAGAACTTCACCATAGCCGAGGACCCCGATATGCCTGTCGTCACCGTACTCTCCGAGAGGGTGGAGGAGAAGCCGGAGGAGGCCGAAGCCGAAGGGGAGACGTCCGCCGAGTCCTCCGAGGGTGGAGCCTCGTAGTCCCTCCGTATGAAGACCGCCCTGGTGGGCCTCGGAAATCCGGGGCCCGAATATCTCCTTACCCGCCATAACGTCGGTTTTATGTTTGCCGACTTCGTAGCCAAGAAGCACGACTTAACCTGGAAGGTCTATCCGAGCGTAGCCCTAGCCGAGCATAGGGACTTCTACGTCCTGAAGCCCCTCCTCTATATGAACAACTCCGGCAAGGCCCTACTGACCGCCCCCATCCCTGTCGTCAAGATGCCCATAGTAGTGGCTTACGACGACGCCGACCTCCCCTTTGGCACCGTACGTTTTAAGAGGGAGGTAAGGTCTGTCCCCTCCCACAAGGGCCTTAGGGACATATACGAGGCCTTAAAGCGGCGGGATATAATGAGGTTGAGGTTCGGGATAGGGAGGCCACCGGATGGAGTTCCCCTGGCCCAGTACGTCCTTTCACCCTTTACCGAGGAGGAGCTTGAGAAGTTGCCCGAAATCCTGGCCAAGGTCTACGAGGCCTTCCGCCTTATAATACAGGGAAAGTACGACCTAATAGGACGGGTGCTGTTATGAGCAGGGAGAGCGTATCGGACGACCCGCTACATTACTACTGGAAGGCTCTGGAGGAGCTAAAACCCCTGCCGTTAGAGGAGGAGTTGGAGCTGGCCAGGAGGGCGAAGAGGGGGGACAGGGAGGCCTACGAGAAGGTCATAAAGTCTAACCTAAGGTACGTGGTGGATGTGGCCCTTAGGGAGGGATGGAACTCCGGGGTCCCGTTGGAGGACCTCATATCGGAGGGGAACCTCGGCCTACTCAAAGCTTTTGAGAGGTTTGACCCCGACAAAGGAGTCAGGCTTATAGCATACGCCGACAAGTGGATAAGGGAGGCCATACTGAAGTTCATCAGGTCCTACAAACCCCTTTCGGGAATGCCCCACATCTCCCGCAAGGACCTCCAGAAGATAACGGAACTCTATCAGGAGTTAGGGAGGGAGCCTACGGTGGAGGAGATAGCGGAGAGGCTCGGATCCTCCACCAAGAAGGTAAGGAGACTCCTTGATGCGATAAGGACGCGGTTCCTAAGCACCGAGGGGAAGATATCCGACACCGGCGAGGGGCCGTCCGACCCCTTCATACCCTTGGTCGCCACGGACGGCGAGTCAATAGAGAAGGAGTACGTGAAGGGGAAACTGGAGGAGCTGTTTGAGAGGGTCTTCGCCTCGGACATATTGAGCGAGCGGGAGAAGATAGTCCTCTCGGAGTACTTCGGCATAGACGGGAAACCGAAGAAGATGGCCGAGATAGCCCGAAAGTGGGGGGTGAGCCGGGAGTACATCCGCCAGTTGAAGGAATCGGCCCTTAGGAAGATAAGGAAGGCCTTTCCGGAGTTCCAGAAGCTCGTAGATGAACATCTCGTATAAAGGCCTTTCGGCTTTACAATAACGGCATGGCGAAGGTGAAGATAGGCAAGAAGCTCGGTAGTAAAAGTAAAAAGACCTCCCTAAGTTCCAAGATCCGTACCCAAGAGTTCAAAATGGTCGGGGGAATAGGCAAGAAAGGGTACGACCCCGACGAAGTGCGGGAGTTCCTCAACCGTATAGCCCGTGAGGTGGCCGAGTTGGAGAAGAAGGTGGAGGAAGCAACAGGTGGCGGTGTCAGCGAGGAGGTGGTTGAGCAGTACAAGGAGAGGGTGGAGACCTTGGAGGCCCAGCTGGAGCTTCTGGCGAGGGAGAACGAAGAGCTTAAGCGGAAGCTCAAGGAGATGGCCGAGAGGGAGCCGGAACCGGCCCAGACTATAGATTGGGACTCCATACCGGAGGACAAACTCGCTACGGAGCTGTTGAAGATGGCCAAGGAGACGGGGGACCGCATAGTGGCCCAGAAGAGGAAGGAAGCCGAGGAGATCCTCCAAAAGGCCCGGGCCGAGGCCGAGGAGCTCCTGAAGAACGCCCGCATAGAGGAGATGGAACTACAGAAGAGGTTGAGCCTCCTAAAGGCCGAGATAGAGAAGGCCAAGGAGGAGAGGGACGCTATCAGGAGGAGCTTGAAGAGTGACCTCCTCAACATCGCCCGCAAGATAGAGGACTTCGCCGCCACCTTAGAATAGATTCGGGCATGCTCAAGGTCAAGATCCTCATAGGGGATAAGGAGAAGGTCGTAAATATACGTAAGGTCCCTTTCATCATAGGAGGCTCGGCGAAGAGCGACCTCTTCGTCATAGGGACCCCTCCGGAGTTCGCCGTAATTGACCGTAAGGGCGACACCTACGTCCTGAAGGTTTCGGGCAGGGGGGTGAAGGTAAACGGCGTTGAGAACGTCAGGGAGGCGGAACTCGTTCCCGGAACGGAGGTGGACTTCCTCGGAAAGGTCAAGATGATCGTCTTGGAGGCTCCGGAACCGGAGGACGGGGCAAGCCAACCTACCCAGTACCTTGAGGCGGAGGAACCCCCGTACTTCAAGATAATCACGGGGCCGAACGCGGGGAGTACCATAGAGATAGTCTCGTCCGGTATCTTAGGGAGGGCGGCCGACGTGGAGTACAGGGTAACGGATCCCCACACCTCACGGGAGCATCTCAAGATATACTTCCTCGGGGACGAGGTTGAGGTTGAGAACCTAAGCCAGACCAACCCGACGGAGATAAACGGGAAACTCCTGACCGGGAGGGTCAGGTTGAGGAGCGGTGACATCCTGAAGGTGGGGCGAATGACCCTCCTCTACGTCAATCCCAAGGAGAAGCCGGAGACGGAGCTGATGGCCGGTAGGGGGAAGATGGGGTTGGTGGTCTTCGGCTCTGTCGGATTTCTTGCCATCCTCCTGGTGGCCATAGCCACCTTCCTGTACTTCAACCAGAGGAAGAGCGAGGCCCGTTCCAACCTAAGTCTGGCGGTCTCCACCTTCACGGCGGCGGAGAACGAGGGGGACCCGGAACGCATAAAGAGGAACTACATCCTCGTAAAGAAGTACGCCCAGAACGCCCTGAAGATAGACGGGGGGCTGCTCCAGGCCAAGGATTACATACGCAAGGCCGACAGTCTTCTAACTGCTTGGGACAAGGTGGTTCGGGCCAAGAAGCTCGTAGCCGAGGGTAAGTTGGAAGAGGCCCTCGCCAAGTTGGACTCCGTCGCCCCCATCCTCGGAGACCGCCCACAGTTTACGGCGATATACGCCCCTCTGCTCAACCGTCTCGCCGTTGAGGAGAACGTGAACGCCGCCCGTGCCTTAATGGAGAAGGGTAAGTACGACGAGGCCCTGAAGGCCTTAGAGGTGGCCCTGTCCATAGCTCCGGACAACCCGGACCTCCTCGCCCTGAAGGCCACCTTGGAAGAGCTGAAGTCCTCTAAGAAACCCGTAAAGATGGAAGAGATCAAGCGGAGATACGCCAAGAAGAGGGAGGAGGCCCGAAAGAGGACCCAGAGCAAGGGTAAAACGCCCCCCAAGGCGACCAAGGGCGGTAAAACTGCCTCCAGGTCTTTCGGCAGTGCCACCCTGAAAGGTGAAAAGATTACCCTAAAGCGGGGCCTACCGGCAAAGCAGGAACCCTCCATATCCCTCCCCTCCCTCTCCGTAGACTTGGGCGCCCCCAAACCCGCCATAAACCTCGCCTCCTCCAAGACCATAGACAAGCAGAAGCAGATGATAGACGCCTACAGGAGGGGGGACCTGCGTACGGTCAAACGCATAGCAACGGACCTCTTGAGCGAAAATCCTCGGAACGTTACGGCGAGGCGGTACCAGCAGCTGGCCGAGCTTGAGAGCAAAGCCAGAGCTTACGAGAGGGCCGGGAACAAGAAGGAGGCCCTCAAGTACTGGAGGTTGATCCTTAGGTACGACAAAACCAACGCGAGGGCCAAGAAGGCCATAGCCCGTCTTAGCAAATAAAAAGGAGGTAGGAGTATGAAGGCCGTCATCAGGTTCAAAGGTTTTCAGATACCCGTGGAGGAAGGTCAGACGATAACGGTTCCCAAGGTGGAGGCCAAGGAGGGCGACACCTTAGAGGCCGACGTCATCCTCTACAAGGGGGAGAACGGCTTAGAGTTCGGGAACCACAAGGCCATCCTGAAGGTGGTGGGCCACGTCCAGAAGCCCCTTCTGGTCTTCAAGATGCGCCGCAAGACCAACTACCGCAGGATGTATCACCACGTTCAGGAATACACGAAGGTGGTGGTGGAGAGGATTGAGTGACCTCCTGAATCTCCTGAAATCCCTTCCACCGGAGGCGGCGGTCCTCGTGGCCGCCGCCTTACCGGTCCTTGAGTTGCGGGGAGCCATACCTTTGGGTGTATTCTACTTCGGTATGCCCGTCTGGAAGGTCCTACTCGTCTCCCTCATCGGGAACCTGATCCCCGTCCCCTTCCTTCTGGTCCTCCTCCGTCCCCTAAATCTCCTCGCTCGCAGGTGGAGGCCGTCCCGCCGCTTCTTTGAATGGCTGTACGCACGGGCGGAGCGTAAGGGGATATCCGTCCGTCGCCTTGGAGCGGTGGGGGTCTTCCTTTTCGTGGCCATACCTATGCCGGGGACGGGGGCGTGGATGGGCAGCGTGGTAGCCGAGGTCTTCGGCCTTCCCTTTTCCCTCGCCCTCGTCAGCATAACCCTGGGAGTCATAACCGCCGGCATCTTAGTGGCTGTCGCCTCCCACATCGGGTGGTGGGCCGTCGCCGTCCTCTTTACCGTTCTCCTGACGGTTACCTACCTGCTCTCAAAAAGGGTATGATAGACCTCCTGACCAACCGTTTCCTCTGGGGGGCGATCCTCTCCTCTCTCATAGCCCAGCTCATAAAGGTTATAGCCACACTGATAAAGACGGGAAAGTTTGACTTCTCCCGTCTCGTGGGGACCGGAGGTATGCCATCGGCCCATTCGGCGTCGGTTATGACCCTTACGACGATGGTGGGACTCTCTCAAGGTTTCGGCAGTCCCCTGTTCGGCGCCGTGGCCTTCTTCAGCCTGATAACCATGTACGATGCCGCCGGTGTAAGAAAGGCGGCCGGGGAGCAGGCCCGCGTCTTAAATGTGATGGTGGAGGAGCTTATGAAGGGGCATCCCATATCCGACGTAGAACTTAAGGAACTGCTCGGTCATACCCCGAAGGAGGTCCTCGTGGGCGCCCTTATGGGCATAGCCCTGGGGGTACTCTTCCACCTCATCTGGACTTGATCAGGTACCGGACGGCATCGTCCAGATCCCGGAAGTGCTTGAAGAGACTGGAGAACCCCATTATCCGGAAGATCCTCTCAACGGATACCCTCAAATTCACGAGGACGAGGTCTCCGTTCTCCCTCCTCGCCTTGTATATGGACTGGACCAGGACTCCCCACCCCATGGAGCTAACGTACCCCACACGCTCCATATTTACGGCAAACTTCTTGTAATTCTTTATAAGCTCTTTGAACTTCTCCCTGAAGGTGTCGGCCGTATAGGTGTCCAGATCCCCCTCAAGGTGGAGGATAAGGACGTCCGGATAACCTTCAACCTCTTCCGTAGTTATCTTTAGGGCCATTATCAGTACTTTCTCTTTAGGGCCTGTCTCATAGCCTCGCGCATGTCGTCGTAGGCCTTGAGGATGACCTTGAAGCCCATTATCCTGTAGACCCTCTTCACCTGCCCACGGAGGCCGTAGAGGACGAGGTTCCCACCCTTCTCTACGCTCTTCTTGTAGGCGGAGGACAGCGCCCCCCATCCGGAGGAACTAACGAACCCCACCTCGGACATATCAACGACGAAGCGGTTCTTCCCCCTATCCAACTGCTCTTTGAAGAAACGCAGAAAATCTTGGGCCGTGTAGGTGTCCAGATCCCCCCGAAGTTTGAGGATGAGGACGTCCCCACCCTCAACGGCGGACAGGTCCAGTGCCATAAACGGTGGTATTATACTGGTGAAGTACGACCTTATCGTCCGTAGGGTGAGAAAGGATAAATTACACATTTAACGAATAATTGAGTATAATCAAACACTAATATGGAAGCATTGCACCGTATCGGATGTACTGCCCAGTGATAGGGTCAAAGACGATAGCCCATTCGTGGAGCATCACGGGAGGGGCGTTCTTGGAAGGACTCAAGGGGGCCGGATAGTATCCGGGATAACTGACCTTCCCCGTCGTGGGGTCCAATACGACGCACACACTTCCCGCTACGTTGAGGTACCTGACGTTCAGGGGCGATGACTGTTTAGGAGGGGCATACGAGTACCAGAGTTCAAGCGACACCTCCACGATGGCGTCGGACAGGTTGGGGTTGGCGATGGCTATTACGCTGGAGGGTAAAACGTTGAGGCATCTCCTACCGTTTATTTCGGATACGCCGTAATCGTAGCAGCCGGTCCATATGCTGAAGTAGTCCGAATTCAAAAATCTATACAGATTTTCGCGATCTCCGGGTATTACGAAGATGTTTATAGGGAGGTTGGACTTTACGGAGTAGATAACATCCATACGACTGGAAACTTTAGGTAAATCCCCTACGTTCAACGTAGGGATCACCTTACTACCGCCCCTGACGAGGAACTTCATCCTCCGTTTATGTACGATATATATCCTGTTATCCTTGACGATCACCGTATCTCCCAGACTTCGGGCGGTTTCTTTGGCCCTCATCTCGGCAAAGGAGAATCTCGCGTACGCCGTCAATCTTTTAAGGTTTAGGTCGCAGGCTAAGGCAAACATATGGCCGGGAATCAGCACCAGATAGGTCCTTATCCCAATGTTCTCAAGGAGGGACACCAGGAGGATGCTCAAATCCTCACAGTCTCCCCCTCCCATCCTCATCGTCGTAAATGGAGACTGGATAAAGTCGTCCGGTCTTGGATCCGAGCGGTAGCGGTAGTTTTCAACGATGTACCTGTAAATCGCATTCACCATACACTCCCTGTCGCCGTCCGGACAGTCCCTCACTATCCTTCCCGCCTTTAGCCTTAAATATCGGTTCGGGACGCATACCTTTGCCAGATACGGACGTATCCAGCGGTACGTTGTATCACCTCTGTGCATCTCGTCAATCTTTGATAAGTTTGGATTTGAGCAGTTGTACCTCCTTAAGGTTC
The DNA here is from genome assembly GCA_015494805.1 of Caldifarciminota bacterium. GTDB lineage: Bacteria > Hydrothermota > Hydrothermia > LBFQ01 > LBFQ01 > JAADCS01. The sequence goes on along the minus strand of WGAN01000138.1, from coordinate 10,930 downwards.
TTTTTTGAGTTCTCGGATACCTTTGATCACCTTTGGCGGGACTTTTAGATATCCGTCCCCTATATCTGCGATTAATGGCTATGTTAAGGGTTTTATTGATCTCCTCCAAAGAATCGCAGTTCAGATTCAGGGCCTGGAACATCACGAGGACAATTACGGGGAGGACACCCCTTCCCCTTATCATAAGAGCATGATTCTAAAGGAGATGCCGTACGTTAAGGGTGAAGCAGGTTTAAAATACTCCCTTGAGGAAGTTTCTTGGTGTGTTCCTTTTGGCGGTCCTCGTCTCCGGATGTGGCAGGAAGGCCAAGATGGTGATCGGGACGAGCAGGGAGGTCCTGATGGCCTACTCCGAAGATACCAAATTCTCGGCGGGGGCCTTGTACAAGTATATGATCCGCGTCCTCTACACCCCGCAGCCGGAGACCCTCATCTACGTCCACCCCATAAAGTGGGACCGGTTCCCACAGTTTGACAACTACAGGAACAAGATCCTCTTCCTTCTACCCAACGATTCCCTGTGGAAACTGTGTAAGGAGGAGGAGGGCATATTCTTTCGGAAGGATATGTTCGTCAGAGGGGACTTTACCGTCCTCGTATGCTCCTACGATTCCCGTGCTATGCTGCGGATGGTCTCCGACAACCTCCCCATAATATGGGACACCCTCCTCAACAAGGCCATACGGGAACTTTCCGAGGTGGAGTTTATGGGAGGGAAGAACCGTAAGCTAATGAAGTTGGTAGAGAGGGAGACGGGTCTCAAGATGGTGATACCGGCAGGGTGGAGCGTGTATAGGAGGGGGGAGGGCTTCGTGTCCTTCATAAAGTCCCATCCGAGCCGTTTCATATTCGTCTATACCGAGCCTTCGGAGAGGTTGATAACCTTGGAGGATATCCTCAACCTTAGGGACAGCCTGACGACCCTCTACTACAAGGGAGACAGCGTAGTCAGGGAGTACGTGACGTCTATGACCGACGATGTGGGCGGTGTTCAGGTCTTCAAGGTCTACGGCCTCTGGAAGAACGACACCCTCATCGCCGGTGGGCCTTTCGTGACCTACGCCTTCAATAAGGATGGAAGGTTCTACCTGTTGGATGCGGGAGTCTTCGCCCCGGAGAGCCAGAACAAGGTCAATCTCATCCTAAGAGTGGAGGGCATCATTAGGACCTTCCGGTGACGGTGGGAGGTTTATCCGAGGTCTAAAGATGTATCGGTCGGCATTACGCTGATGGGGTGGCACTCTGCCCTTCGCCTGAACTTAGCCGTTAACGGATTTTGAACAGCATCAGGAAGGACCTGTCCTTTCGTCAAATAGAGGTATGGGTGGGCGTTCGGATACGCCCTCAAAACTAAAAATCTGTCTTAAGGAAACTTGATCTACGCTTTAAAAAATCTTCAGTTTCGCTTCAGAATTCTTTCAAGCTCCATTTCCGGTAGAGAACCGTCCGAAACTTGAAGTCTAAACTCGGAAAATTGGAAGTTTCATTTCGGAAAATCGCGAGTTTGGAAGAAATTCTTTCAATACACATTATAAAATTTTATGATGCATTTTTCACAAAGTAGTGAATAGCTGTAGTCTGATTTCGTTCCAACGCCTCCCCGTAGGCCATGCCCTACCCGACGAGCGGTAAGACCACTCACCAGTCCGCCATCGCCCAAAGGGGAACTTGACAAATCGCCCTTTTCCTGCCATTATTCCACGGACGCAAGTTAACATAAGTTAAAACCAAAAAGGAGGTGAAACCATGGCAAGGCTCGTAAGGTTTGATCCCTTCAGGGAGCTTGAGGCCCTCCGTAGGGAGATGGAGAGGGTGTTTGACACCTTTCTCGCCGAGAGGGGCATAGAGGGGGAGTTCGTATGGACGCCTCCCCTTGAGGTCAAGGAGACCGACGACCGCTACATCGTCCGCATGGACATCCCCGGCGTCAACAAGGAGGATATCAAGATAGAGATCAGCGACAACACCCTCATCGTCTCCGGCGAGCGCAAGGAGGAGAAAGAGGAGAAGGAGGCCAACTACTACCGCCGTGAGATCGCCTACGGCTCCTTCTACCGCGCCATCCAGCTACCCTCCGACATAGACCCCGAAAAGATAAGCGCCAAGTACGAGAACGGCGTCCTCGTCATAGAGGTGCCTAAGAGCGAGAAGGCCAAGAAGAGGGAGATCAAGGTCCAGTAAAACGTTGGGGCGGCTTTGCCGCCCCCTCCCCTTAGGGGGACAACGTTAGAATCCCCCCTTGATGCGAAGGTTAAGGGAGATACTAAGACGCGATAACCTCATCTTCTCGCTTCTGCTCCTTCTGTACGCCGTCCTCTTGGGGATGTTGGACCTCATAACGAAGGCGTGGGCCTACTCCTCCCTTGAGATGCACAGCCCCGTAAAGGTGTGGGGGGATTTCCTGCGTTTCACTTTGGTGATCAACTACAATACCGCCTTCGGCCTGTCCTTCGGTGAGAACTTCCCCTACGCCCTGATGGCCTCGCTTCTCGCCCTCTTCTTGCTCGCCGTGATGGTGTGGGAGAGGAGGAAGCTCTACAAGTTCCTGTACGCCACCATCCTCGGAGGGGCCATAGGCAACATAATAGACAGGGTACTGCGTGGGGGGGTGGTGGACTTCGTGGATGTGGGCATAGGAAACTTCCGCTGGTACACCTTCAACCTCGCCGACGTGTGGGTGTCTATAGGACTGGCGGGCCTCATTCTGCTGATGCTCTTCGGGGAGAGGAACCCTCGGTCGTAGAATAGAGCCTTCCTATGTGCGGCATAGTGGGTGTAAGGAGTGCGAAGGGGGTCCGTTTGAGCCGACTCATCACCGTTCTGCAGGGCCTCCAGCACAGGGGACAGGAGGCGAGTGGTTTCGCCGGTATAACGGTGGATGGTAGGGAGGTGAGCTTTAAGGATCTGGGTCTGGTCGCCGACGTCTTCAAACGCTACGGACACGACCCCCTCCTAAAGGTGGCCATAGCCCATACCCGGTACTCCACTCGTGGGGAGACCTACAGGCCGGAGAACGTTCAACCCTTCGTCGGTTTCATCGGCGGGAGGATGGTCGCCCTCGTCCATAACGGGAACCTGACCAACTACGCCGAGCTGAAGGGGGAGTTGGAGAGTGAGGGGGTCGTATTCCGCTCAACGTCCGATTCCGAGGTCATTTTGCTCCTCTACGCAAAGGAGGGGGGAAGCCCACAGGAGAAGATCAAGCGGATGGCGGGGAGGTTGGAGGGGGCCTGGACGGTGCTGCTTGTGGACGGGGATCGCCTCGTAGCCTTCAGGGACCCCTACGGCTTCCGCCCCCTATGGATGGGTGGGGACGGTGAGGAGGTGTGGTTTGCATCCGAGGACTCCGCCTTGAGGGCGGCGGATATAGAGGTGGTCAGGGAGGTGTCCATAGGCGAGGGGTACGTCGTAGGGGAGGAGGTTGAGAGATTCTACGTAAGGAGGAAGGGAAAGCTACCCTGTTCGTTTGAGCTGGTGTACTTCGCCCGCCCGGACAGCAACATCTTCGGTAGGTCGGTCTACGAGTGGAGGCTCAAGGCGGGGGAGATACTCGCGGAGGCCGACCCCGTAAAAGGGGACGTGGTGGTACCCGTCCCGGACTCCGGCACCATCTACGCCATAGGGTATTCGGGGCGCTCCGGTGTTCCCTTTCAGATGGGCTTGATAAGGAGCCACTACGTCGGGAGGAGCTTCATCCAACCGAGTCAGGATATGAGACGCAGGACGGTGAGGGCCAAGCTCTTTCCCGTCCCCTTCGTCCTCAAGGGCCGCAGGGTGATACTCGTAGACGACTCCCTCGTCAGGGGGACGACCATGCGGGAGATCGTGAGGATGGTCAGGGAGGTTGGGGCGAGGGAGGTCCATGTAAGGATAGGTTCCCCTCCCGTCGTCTCCCCGTGCTACTTCGGAATAGATACCCCCACGAGGGAGGAACTCGCCGCCGCCCGTATGAGTAGCGAGGAGATAGGTCGCTTCATAGAGGCCGACAGCATCCTCTACCTACCCTTGGATAGGTACCTTCGGGAGATGGAGGGCTTCTGCGTATCCTGTTTCACCGGAAACTACAAGGTGAAGGTTCCGGATACCCGGTAGATAACGGACCGAGCCTATAATCTTACCCTATGCGGGTAGCGATGGTGGTAGGTAGCTCTTCGGACCTGCCTATAGTTAAGGAAGCCTACAGGCTACTCCGGGACTTCGGGGTTGAGGTGGAGGTGCGGGTCCTCTCCGCCCACCGGACACCGGAGGAGCTTAGGGAGTACGTTAAGGAGGCGGATGAGAAGGGGGTTGAGGTCTTCATAGCCGCAGCCGGAAAGGCCGCCCACCTTCCGGGGGTGGTGGCGGCCCACACCACTAAGCCCGTCATCGGCCTCCCCATCCCTGCCAAACACCTCTACGGTATAGACGCCCTCCTCTCCATCGTTCAGATGCCCCCCGGAGTACCCGTAGCCACCGTCGGCGTTGGCGAGGCCCGGAACGCCGCCCTCCTGGCCGTTCAGATCCTCTCCCTCAAGTACGGGGAACTGGCGGAGAGATTGAAGGAGTACAGGGAGGGGATGAGGAAGAGGGTCCTGTCTTCCGAGGTAGAGATGGAATGAACTTCAAAGGTTTTTCGGAGATAGCGAAGATTTACGACCTCCTGTTTGAGGACATAGACTACGGGGAGTGGGCGGTGTATATCTCCAAGATACTGAACTTCGCCCCTATACCCGTCAGGAGGATCCTGGAAGTGGGTTGCGGCACGGGGAACCTAACGAGGGAGTTGGTAAGGTTGGGGTACGAGGTCGTAGGGGTGGACGTCTCCGAGGGTATGTTGGAGGTGGCGAGGAGGAAGGTGCCGGGGGTGAGGTTCGTAAGGGCGGACGTGAGGGAGCTGGCCCTCGGTGAGGAGTACGATGCCGTCGTCAGCACCTTTGACAGTTTAAACAACCTCCTGACGGAGGAGGACCTCGCCCTCGCCTTCAAGCGGATCAGGGAGCATCTGAAACCCCGCGGCATATTCGTCGGCGACCTAAACACCCCCTACGCTATGATGACGGACTGGAACGACACCCTCTTTGTGAAGGAGGTGGGGGACGGTATCCTGACCATATGGCGAGGGGAGTACGTAGGGGACAGTGTATCGGAGTTGAACCTGACGGTCTTCCTGCCCGTAGGTGAGGGCCTTTACAGGAGGATGGACGAGACCTTCAGGGAGAAGGGCTACTCCCCCAACGTTGTGATGCGGCTCCTGAAGGGCGCCGGCTTCATAAGGGTGTGGGCCTTTGACGACACCTCCTTTGAGAAACCCACCCGCAGATCCAAACGGGTGACCTACGCTGCTATCTGATCACCACCTTCGCCCGCCCACCTCCGTAGGTCAGGAAATAGATACCGGGCTGAAGGGATACCTTACCCGGACCGTACCGCCCCACCAACCTACCGTCCGCACCCCATACGGCTACCTTCCCCTTGAGGACGAGGCTTCGCCCGACCACTTCCCATACCTTTTCGGCATGCTTAGGGTGGGCCTCTCCCGTACTTAGGTCCCCCAACTCCGAGAGGATACCGCAGTTGCTCAAAGGTCCGTCAAGGACGAGCAGGCTATCCACGTAGGACACGCAACGGTACATCACTATCTCCGAGCATCCGTCCCCGTCCACATCCCCGACGGCCACGCTGGGGTCCGTATAGCACCCGTGTATCCGGCTGTACTCCACGTTCCCGTTCCGGGTGTCAAATATGCGGAGGCGACCGGGTGGTGAGAGGTCCCCGTCGCAGGTCTTTATCACCTCCCACCTGCCGTCGTGGTCGTAATCTACGGCCGCAAGGCTCGCGTCCCAGCAGGAGTTCCCCTCCGGTCCGAAGTCCCACGATACGGAGGCGGAAGTACCCGTCTGGTCTATCCTATAGACGTGCTGGTCCCATCCGAGGAATATCTCCGGCCTACCGCTCGCATCCACGTCCAAGGTGGCGAAGTACTGGAAGCCTATGGCCCCGATGTTCCTACCCAAGTCAAGGGACCAGAGGAGGCTACCGTTGTGATTTACGGCCTTTAGGGTCTGGTCGTGGGGTCCGTAGGCGTTATCTGTGAATACTACGTCGTATCTCCCGTCGCCGTTGAGGTCCTTCAGGGAAGGGGTCTGGATGTCGGTCGTCGTGCTTATCGGATATATCCACTCAAGGGCGCCCGTGCGACCGTTGTAGGCCCTTAGACCGTTCCTTCGGGTCTTAACCACTATCTCCTGCGTCCCGTCTCCATCTATATCCCACACCGCCGGCGTAGAGTAGGCCGGTTGCCCGTCGTAGCTCGTTACGTACTCGGAGTTGTCCATCACCCTGCTCCATATGACCTGTCCGTTTGACCCCCTTAGGACGTAGAGGACGGGGATACGAGAGGAGTTATGCTCTATGTAGATGACCTCCGGTCCGGAGAAGGTGGGGACCACGTCTGCCACGACCGGGGAGGATCCGAGGTTTGAGACGTACCGGTACCACAGCCTCCGCCCGTCCCGACCCCTAAGGGCCACGAGCTGGGTAGAAGTCCTGATAACTACGTCGTCAAGGCCGTCCCCGTTGAGATCCCCACAGGCCGGCGTAGCATACTCCGCTCCGCTTCCGTACGTCTTACTCCACAGCAGCGCACCGTTCGTACCGGCGAAGGCGAAAACCTTGTTGCTGTAGTAGTTCGTCGTCTTCACAACGACCTCACCGCCGGCGTAGGAGTTGGTAAGGTTGCATATCACAGGAGAGCCGTGGATGTTCAAGGAGTACCGACTTCCAAGGTACTTCTTCCACTTTACGAACACGTACGTCATACCACCCCTAAGGGGCTGTACCCCTATGTGCCTGGGGTCCTTACCGTACATCTTCCAGTATCCTACTCCACCGACGAGGAGGATTACCATAGAGATTGAATTGTAAGGGAGGATGACAACCAAGAAACCGTACGTCCAAACTGAAATTCTCAAATTTGTAGTAAAATTTCAAATTTTTTAACATTTTGACGTCAAAATAATCCAGTTTCCTTACCTTACGTTGAACGACTTTAGGTCCGGTGGAAGTGAATCTCAACGCCTATTGAGGGAGCAAAGACCGAAGGCAGACTTCGGAGTCCCGTACTTCACTGAAAGTCGGACACTTCAAACCCGAACCCTCCAATTATACCCTATCGGAAGTCGGAATACAGATTTTTATGCCGTTTTTCGGTGCAGTTACGACCAGATGCGATACCTTGGAAGATCTAACACGGGTATTCGGCGTATGGAGTGATGACCTCCGGGGAGCCGCCGGCATAAATTCCCGTAGCCATTACCGAAATACTGCGTCTCACATGGATGGGCCAAATCCGCATAAAGTCGGACTACGAGTTTTCCGATTTGAATATACGTTCCACCGGCGGGAACTACCCCTTCCGTCAGGGCTTCCGCCGTACCCTATCTTGGGATGCCCTATCAAATCGGATGTTGCAATATCCGTATATCATCAAAAAATTACACCGTTTTTGCGGGTTAAAGTTTGATATACCAAAATTCCTTCCAAAAGTTGATACCTACAATCATTTATTGCTCTGAAGGTACGACGTCAAAACTCGCAGGGAGGATAACGGGATGTTTGGTAGATGGGACGATGCAGTCTCCGGAGATCCGGTAAAACGGAATTCCCCATATAGCGACTTCTACCAGTCGTACTTCGTACCTCCCGGAGGTGGGTTATATGCCGCCGCTCTACGGAAAGCACACTGTAGCACTTTTCAACGTATTTATGTAAAGGTGAGACACTTCTATGCTAATCTCTAACAGTGCCATCGGCTACACGTATTCGCCCGATGAGGCGACTCCGCTTTCATTGGGTCGTTGTAGCGAATTTCCTATAATCGGAACCTTGGACCCGGATCGGTTTCCGAGGAGGTAGAGCGTAGGATATGCTCTTCAAAATCCGCAATTGAAGGGCGACTTACGATTTTTTGAAGTCCAACCCACAGTTTTTAGAGAGGTGTTGTGCAACCTCTGGCGATGGATGGAGCGTCATCCTATCGGCGTAATACCCTAACACGGTAGGTTAGAATTTTGTACAATTTTTGGGTTTGTAGGGATTCTGCGGAACATACGCGTTGGGTTCAAAGGAACTTACAAACCCTACCCAAATAGGCCTTAAGTTGTATTTTATGTATTCCTATGATGGGCGGCTCACCTTCGGGAAATCGAAACGATCTTTTGGGGGAACCTCGCCCCACCCGGAGGATACGATCCTCCCACCGAGTACCCGAACGGTCCGGGAGAACGGGAGGTGCCAACCTCGGCAATAGGGACCCCGTATCCTCCTTCCTACTTCGCTGCCATCTCACCTGCCCTACGGAAGTAAAATGCTCCTCTATGCGTTATCCGGTTGAGCCTTTCCGAATCAAGGTCGTTGAGCCTATAAACCTACCGACGAGGGAGGAGAGGGAGCGGCTCCTGATAGAGGCGAAGTACAACATCTTCAAGGTCCCCTCGGAAAAGGTCTTTGTGGACTTCCTCACGGACTCCGGTACGGGCGCCCTCTCGCAGAGCCAGTGGGCTGCTATGATGGAGGCGGACGAGTCCTATGCGGGATCCCGCAGTTGGTTCCGGCTCAAGGGGGCGATAGAGACCTTCACGGGCTACGAGGACCCCATACCCGTCCATCAGGGACGGGCCGCCGAGAAGCTCCTCTCTGCCCTGTACCTCCACGAGGGGGCCATAGTGGTCTCCAACACCCTGTTTGACACGACGCGGGGGAACTTTACGGCCGTAGGGGCGAGGATTTACGATATACCTACCCCAGAGGCCCAGGACATAGGGAGCGACTTCCCCTTCAAGGGCAACATAGACCTGAACCGTCTTGAGGACCTCCTGAAAGCCGGGGGCGTGAAGTTGGTGGTTATGGTCCTGACGAACAACACGGGTGGAGGTCAGCCCGTGGATCTGGACAACCTGAAGGAGGCCTACGCCCTCACCCAGAAGTACGGCGTACCCTTGATAATTGACGCCTGCCGCATATCCGAAAACTCCTACTTCGTCAAGAAACGCAACCCCAAGTACGCCAACTGGAGCGTCAGGGACATAGTCTTGGAGTCCTTCAAGTACAGCGACGGCGCCTTTATGAGCGGGAAGAAGGACGGCCTGTCTAACATGGGCGGTTTCCTCGTCCTCCGGGACCCCGAAAAGCGGCTTAGGGCGAAGGAGCTTCTGATACTCTGGGAGGGGTTCATACACTACGGGGGCCTTTCCGGTAGGGACATGGAGAGCTTCGCCGTCGGCCTGATGGAGTCCCTTGATGAGAGGTACCTTGAGTACCGGACGGGACAGGTGGCATACTTTACGGAGAGGGTGAAGGAGACCGGCTGGGACGTGATGTGGCCTCCGGGGGGACACGCCGTCTACGTTGAGGTCCGTAGGGCGCTACCTCACATACCGAGGGAGCAGTTCCCCGCCCACTCCCTGGTGGTGGAACTCTACCGCAGGGGGGGAATAAGGGCGGTGGAGATAGGGAGCCTTATGTTCAAGGACGCCGCCCGGTACGAGTTCGTGAGGTTTGCCATCCCCCGGAGGATGTACCTCCAGAGCCACCTGGACTACACGGTTGAGGTCTTGAGGGAGATCTACGGCGATAGGGAGAAGCTCCGGGGCTACCGCCTCACCTACGAGCCTCCCTACCTACGGCACTTCCTCGCCGAGCTGGAGCCGGTGGCTTAGATGCCGAAGAGTAAGAGGGTCCTCTTCTACGTCGCCCTCCTCCTGATAGCCGTCTTCTTCTGGAACACTGGCGTATTCTACCCCATTCGGATGCTCGCCGTCTTCTTCCACGAACTTTGGCACCTATCCGTAGCCCTCCTGACGGGGGCAGAGGTCAGGGAGTTCGTCCTGGTGCCACAGGAGGGGGGACACGTCAAAACGGTGGGTGGGAACCTCCTCCTCACAGCCTTGGCCGGATACCTCGGCTCCCTTATAAGCGGCGTCTTAATCTTGATAGTCTCGGACAGGACGGCTCTGGACAGGTGGGTGGCGGGCTTCCTTGGCCTCCTCATCGTCTTCGTAGGCTTCGCCTTTGGGGATACCCTCTTTACCGTCCTCTTTTGTCTGGCCGTAGGCTCCTCCCTCCTAGCTATGGCCCTCTTCCTCCCGGCCGAGATAAACGACCTCGTCCTCCGCTTCCTTGGACTCTCCGTTATGCTCTACGCCCCCTACGATGTGGTTATGGACGTCTTCCTGTCCAACGCCTACCTCGGGGACGCGGGTCTCCTAGCGGAGGAGGTGGGAGGCTCCCCCCGGACCTGGGGTCTCCTGTGGCTCTTAGTCTCCGTTATCGCCATCGCCGGCGTTATGGCCTACCTCTTTCGCAAACCGTTACCCGGAGAGGAGGAGGAAGCCAACACCGAAATAGGGCAACCGTAAACTTTCTCCCGAAAGGGAATCGCCGGCATTACGCTTATAGGCGGCATCTAACCCCCAACACCGTTCGGTGGATCTGTAGGTTATGGTCGGGCTTTTAATTCGTTAAACCCACATTTTAAGTTTTAAAAATACAGTTTTAGAATTTTGAAAATGACTCGCATTCAAAGGCAAGCATTACGATGTAGATTTACGTTCCTATCAACCCCATTGATACCGGGCCGGTCAATCCCTCTATTCTTTGAATACCCGAAGCCTTACCTCCTCGGAGTACGTAAGACTGAAACTGACCAACGGTCGGCGGGTATCCCGCAGACGGCAGGGAAATCCCGGTTGACCCTCGTCCTAACCCAAACGCTCAACCTTCCTGCGGAGGAGCCTTAGGAGTTCCTCAAGGCCGAGGACGTTTATGACGTCCCCCTTCTCCAACCACCCCCGGCGGGCGGTGCCGACGGCCAGTCTCATCTGCCAGAGCTGGCCTATCTGGTGGGTGTCCGTTCCGAGGGTTATCTTTACGCCGTTCTCCTTCGCCAGGCGGG
>WGAN01000137.1 GCA_015494805.1 Caldifarciminota bacterium | reverse complement strand
CTTGATCTGAACACTTTTTCCCAGTATAATACCCGCTTCCATGCGAAAGTTGGTGGTCAAGGGAGCGAAACAGCACAACCTGAAGAACATAACCGTTGAGATACCCAAAGACAGCTTTGTCGTCATAACGGGGGTATCCGGGTCGGGGAAGTCCTCCCTCGCCTTTGACGTCATCTACGCCGAGGCCCAGAGGAGGTACGTTGAGAGCCTATCCCCCTACGCCCGACAGTTCTTAGGTGTGATGGAGAAGCCCGACGTTGAGGAGATAGAGGGCCTCTCCCCCGGAATAGCCATAGAGCAGCGCAAGATAATGCGGAACCCCCGCTCCACGGTGGCGACCACGACGGAGATATACGATTATCTCCGCCTCCTCTTCGCCCGCGCCGGCACCCCCCACTGCCCCAACGACGGCACCCCCCTGCAGAAGTGGAGTGTAGACGAGATAGTTGAGGTCCTCTTCAAGAAGTACCCCTACCGGAGGATCCAGATCCTCGCCCCCGTGGTCAGGGGGAAGAAAGGGGAGTACAGGGACCTCTTCAAGAAGATAGCCAAGAAGGGCTTCGTGAGGGTCCGGGTGGACGGGATAATGTATAACATAGACGAGGTCCCGGCCCTTGACAAGAACAGGCGCCACGATATAGAGATAGTCGTAGACCGGGTGATGGTGAGGGAGGAGGACAGGAGCCGCATACACCAGTCGGTTGAGACCGCCTTGAAGGAGAGCGAGGGCCTGGTTAAAATCATAACCGACAGGGACGAGGAGGAGATATTCAGCGAGAGCCTCGCCTGTCCGAAGTGTGGCTTCTCCATGCCGGAGCTGGAGCCGAGGCTCTTCTCCTTCAACTCCCCCTACGGGGCCTGCCCGGTCTGTACGGGTTTGGGCGTGAAGATGGACTTTGACCCCGGCAAGCTGATAGCCAACCCCGACCTCTCCATCATGGAGGGGGCCATAAAACCCCTCTCCGAACCCCACCCCATAACCGCCCGCGTCCTCCAGAGGATAGCCCGCAAGTACGGGGCGTCAATCCACGACCCCTGGAGGATCCTACCGGAGCCTTTCAAGAACGTCGTCCTCTGGGGGGTTGAGGAACCGCCGGAGTCCCTTGACGATCAGGACTTCAGGCCCCAGTACAGGGACTGGGACGGTATAATCCCCCAGCTCTGGCGGAAGTACAAGAGTACGGACTCGGAGTGGGTGAGGGCCGACATAGGCCGCTATATGGTCTATACCACCTGCCCGGCCTGCGGAGGCTCCCGCTTGAGGAGGGAGGCCCTCTCCGTCTACATCGCCGGTAAAAACATCTGGGACATCGTCCAGATGAGCGTCAAGGACGCCCTCGCCTTCTTCCAGAGCCTGAAGCTTGAGGGGAAGAAGAAGCTCGTCGCCGAGAGGATCGTTGGGGAGATAGTGAAGAGGCTGAAGTTTCTTGACGAGGTGGGGGTGGGGTACCTCACCCTTGACCGGAGAGCCGACACCCTCTCCGGAGGGGAGGAGCAGAGGGTCAGGCTGGCCACCCAGATAGGCTCCGGGCTGTCCGGGGTCATATACGTCCTTGACGAGCCGACCATAGGCCTCCACCCGAGGGACAACAGCAAGCTGATAGGCACACTGAAGCACCTGCGGGACCTCGGAAACACCGTAATAGTGGTGGAGCATGACGAGGAGACCATAAGGAGCGCCGACTACATCGTGGACCTCGGCCCCGGAGCCGGCGTCTACGGTGGTGAGGTCGTGGCCGCCGGGAAGATTGAGGACATAGTGGCCAGCGATAGGTCCCTCACGGGGGCTTACCTGTCGGGTAAGAGGAGCATACCCGTCCCGAAGGAGAGGAGGAAGCCGGGGGACGAGTGGCTGAAGATAGTGGGGGCAAGGGAGAACAACCTCAAGAACATAACCGTGAAGATACCCCTCGGCCTCTTCGTGGTCGTCACGGGGGTCTCCGGTTCCGGGAAGTCCACCCTCGTGATGGACATCCTCTACAGGGCGCTCGCGAAGAAGCTCTACAGGGCGAAGATGGATCCCGGCGCACACGACACCATCCTCGGTCTGGAGTACATAGACAGGGTGATAGACGTGGACCAGTCCCCCATAGGGAGGACACCGAGGAGCAACCCCGCCACCTACACCGGTGTATTCACGTACATAAGGGACTTCTACGCCAAACTGCCGGAGGCCAAGGCCCGCGGCTACAAGCCCTCCCGCTTCTCCTTCAACCTCCGTGGGGGTAGATGCGAGGCCTGCGAGGGGGAGGGGTACGTGCGGATAGAGATGCACTTCCTCCCGGATATATTCGTCCCCTGCGAGGTCTGTAAGGGAAAGCGGTACAACGCCGAGACCCTTGAGATAAAGTACAAGGGCAAGTCCATAGCCGACGTCCTTGATATGACCGTGGACGAGGCGTACGACTTCTTTGAGGAGGTACCCACCATCAGGCGGAAGCTCCAGGTGATGATGGACGTGGGCCTCGGATACATAAAGCTGGGGCAGCCCTCAACCACCCTCTCCGGAGGTGAGGCCCAGAGGATAAAGCTGGCCAAGGAGCTCTCCAAGATACCCACGGGAAGGACCCTCTACATCCTTGACGAGCCTACCACGGGATTGCACTTTGACGACGTAAAGAAGCTGATAGACGTCCTCCACCGCTTCGCCGACAACGGAAACACCGTCCTGGTGATAGAGCATAACCTTGACGTCATAAAGAACGCCGACTGGGTCATAGACCT
>WGAN01000136.1 GCA_015494805.1 Caldifarciminota bacterium | reverse complement strand
TTCCATGCTCATCCGCACGGCCGTCGTGCAGTTCAAACCCGCCCTCGCAAACGTAGATAGGAACCTTGAGAGGCACCGCCACTTCATCAAGGAGGCCTTAGAGGGTGGGGCGGACCTGATAGTCTTCCCGGAGTTGAGCCTGACGGGGTACCTCCTCGGATGGCTGGTCCCACAGGTCTCCCTTAAGCCGGATGACGGGGTGTGGGCGGAACTGACGGAAGACCTTGGAGAGAGGGTATTGGTGGTCGGGGCGGTGGTTGAGGAGAGGGATATGTTCTACAACGCCATGGTCGTCCTCTCCGGCGATGGCATTCTGGGGATACACAGGAAGGTCTATCTACCTACCTACGGTATGTTTGACGAGGGGAGGTACTTCACGGCCGGACCCGGCTTTGAGAAGATAAAGACCCCTCTCGGCGAGCTGGCGATTTTGATATGTGAGGACGCCTGGCATATGGACGCCTACTTGAGCCGGGCGGACGCCGACCTCTTCGTACTCTCGGCCAACAACCCCCTGCGGGTCGTACAGGGGGGGACGGCGGTTGAGGTCTGGCACCGGATAGCCTCCCTCCCATCCCTCTACTTCGGCACCCCTACGGTGTATGCCAACCGTGTGGGCGTGGAGGACGGGGTGATATTCTTCGGAGGTTCCCGGATATATCAGGGGAACGGCACCCTCTCGGCGGAGGCCCCCCTGTTTGAGGAGACCCTCCTCTTCGGGGAGATAGATACGGCCCTGCGCCGGGCGGCCCGGTACAACTCGGCCACCTTGAGGGAGCATCTGAACCATGCCCTCCGGAAGGGTACATGACGGCGTAAATACCGTCCTCACCCTGGCCGCTGGCCCGGTGGCCTACGCGAGGGGTTTTGACGTGGCCGACATAGTCCTCTTCACCCTCGGCTCCCTCTTCGCCACCTACTACCTCTCCCCCGACCTTGACCTTGAGGGGACGAGGCCCGCCCGCCGATGGGGACGCCTCTCCTTCATCTGGAAACCCTACTCCTCCGTCGTCCCCCACAGGGGCATATCCCATTACCCTATCGTGGGCATACTGACCCGCCTGGGGTACCTCTTTCTGGTCTTTGCCCTTTTCTGGTTCTCCCTCGTCGGCCTCCTCCACTACCTCGGCCTCTCCCCTCCCCGCCTTGACCCGTACGTCGTACTGAAGCCGAGAGTGTGGGGTCCCTTCCTCGCCGGCGCCCTCTTCGCCGACACCCTCCACATAGCGATGGACTACGTCTGGTCCTCCCTCAAACGGAAGGGACGGAAGCGGAGGCGGAGGCGTTAGTACTCCGAGTAGTCCTTGAACATCTTCCAGAGGCTCACCCTCCCCGTCCCCTCTACAACCGGCCTCTTCGGAGGCTCGGCCACGGCGAGGTGATACAGATACTCCGGATACTCCGGCTCAAAGACGAACTCCTTTGAGAAGTTGGTCGTGTATCTCCCCCGTACGAAGGGGTCGCTCTCCAATACGGCCTTCAGGTAGGGTACGTTCGTCCTCACACCGAAGATGCGGTACTCGGACAGCGCCCGCAGGAGCCTGCGACGGGCGGTCTCCCTGTCCCTGCCCCAGGTTATGACCTTCGCGATGAGGGGGTCGTAGAACACGGGGACCTCGTACCCGGCGTATATGCCGCTATCCACACGGGTGAAGGGTCCGGCCGGCTCCTGAAGGAACTCCACCCTCCCCGTTGAGGGGGCGAAGTCCGAATAGGGGTCCTCGGCGTTTATGCGGGCCTCTATGGAGTGGCCCACCCTCACTATCTCCCCGAGGTCCAGCCTCTCACCGAGGGCCACCCTCATCTGCAGCTCCACCAAGTCCAGGCCCGTCGTCATCTCCGTCACGGGATGCTCCACCTGAAGGCGGGCGTTCATCTCAAGGAAGTAGAACTTCCCCCTGTCCTCGTCGTAGAGGAACTCAACCGTACCGGCGTTGGTGTAGCCTATGGCCCTGGCGAACTCAACCGCCGCCTCCTGTATTTCCTTGCGGGTCCTATCGTCTATTACGGGCGATGGCGTCTCCTCTATGAACTTCTGGTGCCTCCTCTGGAGGGAGCATTCCCTCTCACCGAGGGCGAAGACGTTCCCATGCCTGTCGGCTATTATCTGGACCTCTATGTGGTGGGGGTTTAAAACGAGCCTCTCAAGGTAGAGCCTGCCGTCCCCGAAGGCCGCTCTGGCCTCCGCCGAGGCTACGGGGAAGAGTTCCCTCAACTCCTCCGGCGTCCTTACTATCCGCATCCCCTTACCGCCACCTCCGGCGGCCGCCTTGATCATCAGGGGATAGCCAACGCCCTCGGCCAGCTTCAGGGCAGTGTTTATGTCCTCAACGGCGTCCGTACCCTCAAGGAGGGGGACCCCGGCGGCCGCTGCCGTCCTCCTCGCCTCCACCTTGTCCCCAGCCCTCTCCATCGCCTCCGGGTCCGGCCCTACGAATATCAAACCGTGGTTTATCACCTCGCGGGCGAAGTCCGGCCTCTCGGAGAGGAAACCGTAGCCCGGATGTACGGCCTTTGCCCCGGACTTTCTGGCGGCCCACAGTATCTTACCTATGTCAAGGTAGCTGGTGGCAGGCGTGTCCCCACCGATCTCAACGGCGAGGTCGGCGTTTATCACGTGCAGGGCGTTCCTGTCGGGATTGGAGAAGACGGCCACGGAGACGAAACCGAGCTCCTTCAGCGTCCGCTCTATCCTTACGGCTATCTCGCCCCTGTTGGCTATAAGGACCTTCACGGCTCTATTCTAAGCGGGTAAGCCCTACCTGACGACCACCTTTCGGGCCTCGCTGCCAACCTTGACGAAGAAGACGCCGGAGGGTAGGGGTACGAAGCGGGTTCCGGATACCTCAAACTTCCCAACGAGCTTACCGGCGACGTTGAAAAGCTCCACCCTTATGGGGATAGAGGAGGTTAGGGTTATGCCGCCAGTGGTAGGTGCTATCTTCAGGCCCAAATCCTGCGATTTCTCAAGCACCTCGGTACCATCGTCGTAAGACAGCGGATGGCACGCCCCGACATCAGATATGTTATAATAGGCGTAGATTTTGTTCCGTCCATCTTTAACTATAACGATATCCGCCCTTCCCGTATCCGTAATCTCGTCAAGGAGGCCAACCCGGACGCCATAAGGGTAAGGACCGGAGCAGCTGGATCCACTGAAATCTATCGGGTGTTTGAGCCAAGTGGTGGTATCCACCTGCTCGTACCACTTGAGCATAGCCTCACCGGATGGAGGACAGGCTGTAGCCGCAACTATGTCCATATCCCCATCGCAGTCAAGGTCGGCTATGTTCACGCGGGCAAACGGGTTCCTATCCGAAGCACCTGTTCCTTGAGATAAACTACTATCAATTCGTAGTTCCTCAAAGTATCCTCCACGGTTAAATAATACTGATGTTGTAGGACCTACACCGATTATGTCTATCAGACTGTCTCCGTTTATATCGTATGCCAGAATACCTTGCCATCTACCATTATCTATCGTGTCAACCCTATAAAAAGAAGAACCATTAAAATAGAAGACGTACAAACCGTGGTTCGGCCAGTCTGCTTTGTAATTACTACAGGCTGCGTCTATGTACCCGTCCAAGTTGAAGTCCCCGAAGGCTATCCCATCGCCGCAGAGGTCGTCGTCCCGCACTACGAGGGTGTTGGTATAGGCGTTATAGAAACTTACGCTGCCGTCGTAGGAACTCCAGTATATCAGGCCACCACGCCCTACTATGCTGTTGGGGTCATCGTACGAACCACTTCCGTGGTATCGTAATAGGGTGTCGTGATAAGATGGGAAGGCTCCGTCGGAGACTATCATATAAACCGAGTGGTTTTCCCAGTGTCCAGCCGAGGCGAAGTCCTCTATACCGTCGTCGTTTATGTCTCCTATGTTGGTTATGCCGTAAGCAGGCTGTGGGCTTATCCTGTATGCTGTGAAAGTGCCGGGTATTCCGGGGGAGGTTTGCTTCAGTACGTACGCCCCCTGAGTTCCGAGGTACCACACCCCGAAAGGTATATCTCTGATGCTGTCCCCATCCACGTCCACGATGGTCACCGACCTGTCCGTTACGAGTTGGATCCTATCCGATGAACCGCCGGTGTAGATGAGGCACCTGCAGAAGGTCAGGGGGCCACTGGTGATGGTGGTGCAGGAGGAAGGACAGATCTGGGCGTTTAGAGAAACCGCAAAAAGCGGTGAAACCATAAGTGTTGCTAGCATTATCGCTTTATTCCTCATGACGATGGAATTATAAGGTCGTACTGATACCTATAACTTAGTGCAAATTTGGATATCTGTACGGAGGATTATTTGTTAATCTAATCGCAATATTGAATAAATGTGTAAATTTGGATAAGCCGGTATTGAGCCGGTAGAGGGATCCCTATCCATTGTCTAAGGTTCCATTCACCGTTTGACGGAAAACGAACGCACTTTCAAAATATGAAACTTGCTCTTTAGGAAACTGCTAATCCCTATTTAGGAAACATAAAGAATCACTTTAGTAAATTGAAAGTCCATCTTTAAAATTCCACTTTCCCGTTTGATATGGATACTGAGCAATCTTTACCTCATCGGTACAATACCGATAAGCCCAATAGTGATGCATGTTGAGGTATTTATATGGCACTGTTTATAAAAATAAATTTTTAAAAGTTTTTAGGCAAATTATGAAAAACCCGCAATTATCCCCCCAATTTTACGCCCCGTAGACAGAAACGTCCTGGTCGTATCTCTCACAATTTTACGGATTGCAAAGTGTGGAAGTTCTGCTTCCTAAGGCCAGTATCAAACCCCCAACCTCCGCCTCACCTCCTTAAAGAAACTCCCGTCAATCTCAACCCCCAGCTTGAGATAGGACACGTCCGGTTCCCCAAGGCGGTAATAGTCCTTTTCGGTACATAGGAGCGTCGCACCCTGCCTCTCGGCCTCCCTCTTCATCCTCTCAACCTCCTCAAGGGGGATCCACCAGTGATCCGGGTAAATCTTCTTCCCCACCACTATACCCCCACCCTCCTTCACCGCCCTTAGAAAGCTGAAGGGGTCAGCTATGGCGCAGAATACGAACACCTTCCTACCTTTCAGCGGTACTATCCCCCTACCGGTGGCTATCCCCTCAACCCTGTACCTCATCCCGAAGGTGGGTTTCCCCAGATCCGGAGGGGGGAGAGGGGGATCCAACTTGTAGTTGAAGACGAGGAGGTCGGCGAAGCGGTAAGCGGGGAAGGGTTCCCGGAGGGGGCCGAAGGGTAGGGTGTAGGAGTTGGGGTCGGAGGGTCGTAGGAGGAGTACGCTCACGTGGGGTCGCACCGCAAAGTACTGGAATACGTCATCATACACCACCACCTTGGCACCTAAGGCCTTGGCCATCTCCGTCCCCTTTAGTCTATCCTTGCAGGCCACTACGGGTACGCCCGTCCTCCTGTGGAGCATATAACCCTCGTCCCCTAAGTACTCCGGCGATGGGTGTTCCTCCGATGTGAAACATCCCCTGTGCTTCCGACGGTAACCGAGGGTGACTACGGCCGGGGAGGGGAGCCGCCTGACCAACTCGGAAACCAGAGGGGTCTTTCCGGTCCCACCCGTCCGCAGGTTTCCGACCCCTACGGAAGGCAACGGGGGAGTACGGGCCTCGGTCCGGAACCGGAGATAGGTCACCACCCAGGCGTAAGGATTTACGAGGTCAAGGCCCCTCAAGTATCCCATCACCGAGGATCTCGTACCTCAACTTGGGCGTTACGAAGTACTTCCCCCTCCTCAAGGACAGGTACCCCCTCCTCAAGAGGGAGGTAAGGACGGCCCTATGACCGTCCTTTAGAGGTGAGGATGTGGTTAGAAGTCCGTCTATGGCCATCGCTATCAGGAACTTCTCCGAGGCGTCCATATCGGAGGCGAGGAGGGCCTTCTTCAGCTCCGACTTCCCGACCTTCCTACCCTTGGGTACGCTGGAGTTGGAGGACCTTATGAACCGGACGACGGCGAGGTAGAAGGCTCTGGCGGGGTCCTTCACCTCCTCGTAGGACCTCCTGACCACCTTACGGGTATTTACGAGGTAGTTGCAGGCGTACAGGAGGGACACCCCCTTGCTCCGGGAGTAGTGTATGGCGTAGAGGATGTCGTCCCTGCTGTAGCTCGTGGGCGACCGCCTTACCCTCCTCCGTTTCCCGAACCTCTCGCGGAATATCCTCCGCAGTTTGGACTCGCTCATCCGCAGCTTGGCCGCCAACTCCGAAAGGACGCGACCCTTCTCACCCCTTGGGGCGTTTATGTACTTCTCGTAAGCCCGCCTTATCCTATCCATCGCCCTCCATATACGTGGCAGCGTAGTTGGGAGTCTCCCACACCCTGACGGAGACGACGTCGTACCCCATCTCCTTGAGCCTCTCGTAGAAGAACCTGGCCACGTTCTCCGCACTGGGTGGTACGTCTAACTTCTCGTTCAAATAGGTGTGATCCAAGCCGAGGGAGTGGAGGTCGGCCTTTATCTTTTTAAAATCTACGGCCACCCCACTGTCGCCAACCTCTTTGAAGCGGATGTTTGCCTCAACCACCCACCTATGGCCGTGGAGATTCACGCAAGGCCCCTCCACGTCAGGCAACCTGTGGGCGGCGTCAAACTCGTACCTGACCGTCAGGATCCACATAGGGGATATTTTATCCCGGAGCAGTACCTTGAGGTCGCACCCGCTTTTGGTGTTGTTATCATATGTGGAAATTTTAGGTAGAATTTACAAAATATCCGCAAAAACGTTGAGAATATTCGGAATTATATCACTTTTACCACGATTTTAGGATATGGGACACTGTTCTTCGGAGGGGGCATCGGGTCGCAGCCTCGGAGTTCCCCGACGGATGTCCTCCGGTAGATCCCGATTCAAAATCCGTAATTGAGCCTTCAAGGATATTGAAGTGCAACTTTCAGTTTATTTAAATGCAAGTAGTGGTTTCTTAAAGTCCGATCTGTAGTTTTTGAAAGTGTATTTGGACGACCATTGTACTACGGAGATCCTTTCGCTGAATATCGTAATATCTCCTCAAAATATCACCATTTTTGTGAAGTTTTAAATTAAATCTATCGCAATTTTGTCTGAAATTTGAATAAAAAATCGTTTATTCCCACAACCATAACGCTCGGATCTTGACGGTCGTTCCCGGTTTTAGCAACGGTATAATCCCGGTACGATGAGGGTGGCTCTGGTACCTATGCACGTGGAGGTGGGGGACTTCGA
Source organism: Caldifarciminota bacterium (assembly GCA_015494805.1). Lineage (GTDB taxonomy): Bacteria > Hydrothermota > Hydrothermia > LBFQ01 > LBFQ01 > JAADCS01. The sequence continues at coordinate 5,408 of WGAN01000136.1, read as the reverse complement.
GAGGAACTACGGGGAGTTCGTAAGGCGCCTTGATGAGGCTATGGCATACTCCCCTGACCTCGTCCTCTTTCCGGAGTACTGCCTAACCGGCTTCAGGACGTGGGATTTCAGCGGGGCGAAGCTCTACGATGAGATAGTCCGGAGGGTCGGCACCCTCGTTAGGGAGAGGGGGATATACGTCGCCTTCGGCCTCCTCGAGCCTGACGGGGAGTGCGTCTATAACTCTGCCGTGCTGATGGGGAGGGACGGGAGGGTGACCCTGAAACACCGGAAGTTCCAGGAGCCTATGAGGTTCTGCACGGGAGAGGAGTTGGGGGCGGTGGATACGGAGTTCGGCCGGGTCTCGCTGGTGATATGCGGGGACCTCTACAACGACCGGATACTCAAGGGCTTGCTTAGGGTGAGGCCCGATTACGTCCTCGTACCGATGGAGTATACGCCAGAGTACGGCCAACTGAACGAGGGGGACGTCAGGGCGATGGCCGAGAGGAGCAGACTCTTCGGTGCCATCACCTTCGTAGCCAACACCTTCCCGCCGGGAGGGGCGTGGGTCTTCGGCAGGGGTGGGGAGGTCCTCGCAGCGAGTGAAGGGGACGGGTTGCTCATATACGAGGTGTGAAGTGTCTCCGCTTGCCTATCGCACTATTACCCTCCTCGTCTCATCTCCCCGTTTCAGGAAGTATATGCCCCTCTTGAGGGAAGTCGGTAGGGAGGGACCCGAATAGATGAGTCGCCCGTCGGAGGAGTAGACCTTTACCGGACCTTCCCAATCCGGTTTAAGTCCGTACGTTTCCCTCGCTTGAAGGTCGTCGTCCCCTCCGAGGATGATGCATTCGGGTGTAGAGGGGGTAACGTTGTAGTAGGCCCAAAGCTCGTTTGAGGCGTTGCGAACTACGACTATGTCTCCCCGTCCCACCGTGTCCGTCTCGTTGAGAAGTCCCACCCTAACGCCGTAGGGGTAGGGATGGGAGCCGCTGCAGTTGTACCCGCTCGTATCTATGGGGTGCCTGCTCCATATGCGGGAGGTTGAATCCACGTTCTCGTACCATACCAACATAGCCCCGCCGGAAGGGGGGCAGGAGGTGGCGGCCACGACATCCACGTCGCCATCGCAATCCAGGTCCATGATATTCACCCTGTTGTAGCCGTACCCGTAGCGAGAGAAGGAGCTGTCCAAGATTACCTCCGTCCAGGTGCTACCGTCGTGGTAGAATACGCTAACCTTACTCCCGGCCGCCAGGAGGTCAAGGTTGCCATCGTGATCAAAGTCGTAGGCCAAGGTACCTTGGAAGGGGTCGGTGCTTACGACCTCCGGCGTCATAAACGTTATGCCGTTGAAGTAATAGACTACAAGGCCGTTGAAGGGGCTTGATGCGGAACCGTCGTGGTTGGAGCAGGCGGCGTCTATGTATCCGTCCCGGTTGAAGTCCCCGTAGGTAATACCGTCGCCGCAGTACCTGTAGGACGTGTCAAGTCGCCTTATCAGGGTGGAGGTGGCGAAGTCGTAGTAGCTTATCCCCCCAGAGTAATCGCTGAAGTATATCCCCCTACTTGAGGCCGTTATGGAGTTGGGGTAGGTGGTCGGATCGTGGAAGATGGCGTTAATGGAGTAGGGACCGAGGGAACCGGGAGAGGTTAGGATGAGGCTTTCGGTGCTGTGCAGGGTTACGGCGAAGTCTACCAGACCGTCCCCGTTTACGTCCCCCAAGGACGTTATTCCGTAGGTGGGCGTGTCGGCTATCTGAACCTCCGTAAAGGTCCCCGGTATCCCAGGAGCCGTATGCCTAAGGATGTAGGTCCCCTCCCGTCCGTAAGCCCATATCCCGAAGGGTATATCCCTAAGGCTGTCGCCGTCCACATCCACGATGGTCGTTGGGTTGTCCGTGACCAGTTGGATGCGGTCGTTGGAGTTGGGGGAGCGGTATATCCTGCACCGACAGAACTCCTGGCCACCGCTGGAAATGGACGTACAGGATGCCGGGCAAAGCTGCCCGTACGCCCCAACGGGTAGGAGCATGGTCGTCGCGATAAGGATGGACACCCTCCTCATAACGCTGAAAATCTACCTCGGAACCTCAAGCCGCACCGCGTCAAATTGCCCGGCCTTGGCAAAAGCGATCCTTCAGAAAGTTTGCCCACCCCTCCCCCTCATCGGACAGGAAGGTGCCGTACCTTAGGGTTATAGCGAAATCCATAGGATACCCCCTCGCCTCCCTTAAGCGGCTCAAGTACTCGTCGTACCTACGCTCCGGGGCGGTACTTCCGGGGAATATCAGGTGGGCGTAGTTCCTCCCCTCCCTCCCCAGGAGCTTGTGGAACGCCAGGACGATGCGTCCCCTATCGTACCTTGGGAACCGCCTTTCAACCTTCCCCTCCATTATCCGAAGCCTCCCCGCAAAGGAGATGTAGGGCCTGTTGTGGATACGTTTATCCACGTACCACCAGAGGGCGTAGTACCCGAACGGCCATTTACGGACGTAGGTCACCTTATTGCCGGTCCTTACGGAATTTGCATACAATTTTTGAGCATTTATACGATTTATACGGGAAAAATTGCGAATTTTTTGGTGTTCATAACCAAAGACACCAGCATATATTGATGCGATCTGGTAAGAAAGGAGGTCCCCTAGTCCTCGTGCCAACTCCTTACCTGCAACCACCTTGGAGGCATCCCCTTCCGTTAAGCCTGCGGTCAGGAGGCTGTCTATCCCCCACCCTAAGAAGCCCTGTTCCATGGACCTGTGAGCCACATCGTTCAGGACCTCTATCCCCCGGTCAACGAGTCCGGAGAAGATGAGGTACAGCCCTTGGAGGTACCGTCCGTAGAGATGGCTCATCCTGTGGGGGAAGGGTACGTTGAGGGAGGGTCTCTCACCGGCAAGGATTTTGAGGTAGTCCAAAATGAACCCGGAGATCCCGTTCCTTTCTACGATTTCCATAGCCGTCGGGACGTTCCCGTAGGCGGCCTCAATCCACGCCCTAAGAGCCGGAGATAGACGGGGTAAGATACGCTCAAGTTCCCTTAGGTTCATAGTCCTGAAGTGCGCGAACGCCCACGCCGAGAGCTCCCCTTCGGCAAAGTGGGGGTACGTAGCGAGGAGCCTCCTGACGGAACGCACCTGTCGCATCGTCGTAAGGACCCTGACCAGACTGCGGAAGGTCCTGACCGAGGGGCTGAACTTGAAACTCCGGAGGGAAATCCTCAAGGCACTGCGTACATTTCCAGAAAAAATGTACTCATCAACCCTATCCATCCGTGGGCGATTTTAACGCCGAAGGTACCCTGCTGTTCCCCACCGTGAGGGTAACCCTTCCCCACGGGGACGCCTTTCTACGGTACAATACCTTAGTATGGTACTGCTGCTGATAGCAGATCCACCCTTTACGGTCGTTAGGGTGGACAATCGTCCGGACGCCACGAGCCATATGGAGGTCTCCGGCGCGGTGATGTATCGCACCGGTGGGGTGGGGTGGATAAGCGACGTCTCCGGTGGGAACGACTACGAGGTATCTTCGGACTCCGGGAGGACGTGGGGGTCCCCGTACGGGGTGGGTTCGGAGTGCTGCGACCCCGTCATCCGTATAACGGACACCGTCGTCCACCGGATATACCTCGGAGGGTACGAGACCGGCTACGCCAAGTCCTACGACTTCGGTATGACCTGGACCACCCCTCAAAACATAAGTTCCTGTACGAGTACGGACCACCCGTGGATAGCCTATAGGAACGATACCCTGGTCGTCATCTACGCGGACTACTGCGACTACGACCTCAAGGCCGCCTACTCCTACGACGGTGGGGACACGTGGAACAGGGCTACGGTATATACCAGCGGTGGCGTTCCCCTCGCCGCACGGGACGACTCCCTCTTCTACGCCCTGTGGTGGAACTACACCTCTTCCTGCATATACATACAGGTAGCCTCCTCACCCGATGGCCGTACGTGGTCCAGCCCATCAACCTCCGCCTGTATGAGTACGGACGTCTCCTCCAACCCCTATCCCGTCGGGTACGAGGCCGCTGGCTGGGGGAGGGGGAACGTTGCCGTCGCCTATATGGCGGACGTTGGCTCCTACGACTGGGACATAGAGGTGGTCGTCTCCAACGATGGGGGAAGGACGTGGTCCTCCCCGGTTAAGGTCTCGGACCAACCCTCCGCCAACGAGTACATGCCCGCCATAGCCACCGATCCCTACGGCAACCTCCACGTATTCTGGTACGACAACCGGGCCGGTTCCGGGCAGTGGGCGTTGTACTACGCCAAATCCACCGACGGAGGGGCAACCTGGTCCCCCGCCGTAAGGGTCACGGACTACTACTTCCCCTTCGTAGACCGGAGCGGATGCGGAGGGGTAAGCGACGTAGATTACTCCGGCGACTGCTGGCCGGGACACTACATAGACGCCTGGGCTGACAGCAACTACGTTTACGTCTTCTGGTCGGACAACAGCGTATCCGACCACTGGCACGTCTTTATGGCCTACGCCCCCGTTTCGGGTACAGGTGCCGAGGAGTCCATCGTCGCCGTAGGGGAGGGTGGAAAGGTGGAGGCCTACGACGTTTCGGGCCGTCGCGTATCCGCCGACATCAACCGCCTACCCGCCGGTGTCTATTTCATCGTCAGGGACGGAAAGGTTCGCAAAGTGGTAAGGAGGTGAGTATGCTCTGGCTTCTGGTTTGGACGCCTTTGGAGTACGGTGCGGTTTCGCCGGTGAAGGGGCAGGGTGATTACGTCGCCGCCGTTGTAGGGGGAGCGTACGAGACGGTGTCCTACGGGGTTGAGAGGGTTTCCTTCAGGGTTAAGGCCAGCGCCCCCTTCACCGTAATGGTGAAGTACTGGTACGATGGGGAGTTCTGGATGAGGAGGTTCCGCTACGATGCCGGGGAACGCACCTTGACCTTCTCCCTCCGGGGCAAGGAGGGGGCGGAGATGCTACCGACCCGCGGCTTAGGTCCCCGTCCGGCTGTCATAACCGTTAAGGGCGAGGGGGAACTCCTCCTGTCCGAAGTGAAATCGGAGTAAGGGTAGGCCTCCCGGTCCGGGGGGCCTCCGTTCCGCAGGTGAGGTCACCACTGCTTTGTGATGTGTAAGTAGGCCACAGGGTAGATGAGATAAACCGCCGTCGGGTCCACCCTCGTTATAGATATGAGGCGGTTGAAGAAGAATAGGAAGTTGCCCACACCGGCCCTGACCTTGAAACCCCTGTACTCCCACTCCTTCCCGCTACCCACCATAAGCGTGGGTGTTGAGCGATTGAAGGAATACTCCAAAACGTACTTTACGCACTGGTATCCACCTCCGGGTAAGGGTTCCCACTTCTCGCATCTGTAGTACCACCCGTAGGTCGGAAGGCCGTCGGCGAAGAGGATGGAGAGGTACGGGGTCGTTAGAGACAGGGCGTACCTC
>WGAN01000135.1 GCA_015494805.1 Caldifarciminota bacterium | reverse complement strand
CCCTACCCCCATCGCCCTCTTCACCTCCCCCTGCCAGTCCCCAATCTCCTCGTATATCCGCACTAAGACGTTAAAGCCCCTCGGAAAGCCGAGTTTGAGGAAACCGGAGGGGGTCAGGGCGAAGCGTCTCGTCCCCCTCGCAGCGCTGGTGTAGAAGGCCCCTCCCCCCGGTAAGGCCGCGTACCTCCACCCGAAGAGGTGTAGGTTTCCCCTGTCCCTGAACCTCCCTCTGTAGGCCTTCCTCCTCCTACCCTCCACGATCACCACGTCCCCCAAGTCGTACAGGATGGCGAAGGCCTCAACCGTCCCCCTGTGCCAAGATAGGCTCTCCTTGAGGTGCAGGCCCAGGCCCATATAGAAGCTCCCCTTGAGGCGCACACCGTCGTACACCTCACCGCAGCACTCAACCCTCTCCCCCTCCTCCATTCCGAGCCTCCCGTAGACCTCCGAAGCCTTTAGGTTGGGGGCTTCCGGGAAGTCGGCATATACGGCGGAGACGTTGAAGTTGAAGGTTATACGGGAGGGGGAAAGGGAGTGAAGGAAGTTCAGAAGCTCCTCAAAGGAGGCTCTCATTTAGAGGCACCGCCTTTACGCCGCCCTTACCGACGATGAGGAGGATGAAACGGACCTCCCTCTCCTCCCAACCGCGCTCGGCCAGGTAGGCCTCCGCCGTCAGCCTCATCCTCTCAACCTTGGCGTCGTCTATCCTCTCAAGGGCGGGGAAATCCTCGTTCCGAGTCTTCACCTCAACGAAGTATATAACCCCATCCTTCTTGGCTATCAGGTCTATCTCCCCCGATAGCCTCCGGTAGTTCCTCGCCAGTACCTCAAAACCTCTTCGCCGCAGGAAGCCTTCGGCCCTCCTCTCCCCTGCCTTACCTTTTGCCCTGGTTCTCACGGATTATCTTGAGGCGGGCGGCCCTACCCACCTTGTGGCGGAGGTAGTAGAGTTTGGCCTTCCTCACCTTGGCACGGTTCACCCTCTCCAACTTCTCAAGGTAGGGGGAGTGGATGGGGAAGATCCTCTCAACCGGGACGCCGTGGCTTATCTTCCTTACGACTATCCTCCTGTTCAGGCCCTTTCCCTGTAGAGCTATGACCGTACCCTCAAAGACCTGGACCCTCGTCTTCACATCCACGGCACCCGTCTTGTTGTCCCTCCGGAACTCTGCTATTCGCCAATGAACGCGGACGGTGTCGCCCGGCCGTATGTCGGGGAGGTCGGACCTCCTATACTCGCTCTCCACCTTCCTTATGATCTCGTCCATAAGCGGCTATTATACTGGGGAAGGGTATCACCTAACGAAGACGGGTCCGGCTACGAGCTTGGGGAAGAAGTCGGTAGATTTCCGGGGCATGCGGAGGCCCGCCCTCGCCACCTCCATGACCTGCGGTGGGGTGGTGGCCCTAAGGAGGAGGACGAAGTCGTACTCCCCCCTGGATAGCCTCTTCAGGGCCAACCTGCCGTGCCTCTCGTACCCGGCTATGTAGCCGTAGTTCCCAGCGAGGAGGACGTTGTCGCTAAGGTAGGCGGGGACCTCGGAGAGGGGGCCGTCCGAAAGGTTGAACTCCAGGCCTATGGGCCGGGTGGCCCTCCCCTTGAGTATGACAGGGAAGGTGGCGAAATGCCCCTCATCTATCCCCCTAAGTGTGCGCTTCCCTATCCCCCTAAGGCGTCTCTTCAGGTCCGCCTTCCCCATCTTCAGGCCCCTGTGGGTGGGGAGGATTATTAGGGCGGGGTCCCTTACGTCCATAAAGGCGACGAAGACCTCTCCCTCCATCCCGTAGGCGGCGAACCGGTGGTGTCCGTCCGCTATAACCATCTCCCTCGGCAGCCTCCCCCTCACCTTGGCCGTAAATACAGACGTCCTTACCCCGTAGAAGGTGGCCTCAAATAGGAGGTCTTCCGGCTCCGCCCTGCGAAGGACTTCGGACGTGTCCTCCCCGATCAGCATTATCGGGGCGAACTGGTAGGGGAAGGACCGCGCCAGTTCCCTGTAGAAGGCGACCCCCTCCGGGAAGGTGTCCTCGTGGGGGTAGATGGTGTAGTCGGAGGGGTCTATCATACAGAGCAAGGCCCTCCGGACGTGCCGGACACCTCTTAGGACGAACTCCTGAACTATGACGAGGTAGCTCCTGCCGACGTGGCGGAGGGGGAGTTTCCTTAGGGACTCGGAGGAGGAGTTGAGGAAGGGCCAGAGCTCCTCGTAGGGGACGGCGAAGCCCTCGGTTGATAGGTAGATTTCAGGCGCCCTCATTGAAGAACTCAACGACCACCTTCGCGGCCTCCTCGGCGGCCCTCCTCTGGGCCTCCCTCGTCTGGGCGCCTATGTGGGGCGTGGCTATGAGGTTCTCGTACTTCAGGAGGTCCGGGGGTGGAGGCTCCTCCTCATACACGTCAAGGGCGACGGTTATCCTCCCCTCCTCAAGGATGCGGATCAGGTCCCCCGTTGGGATGAGCTGGCCCCTCGCCGTATTCACCAGTATTGCCCCCTCCTTCATCCTCGCCATCAGGGAGTAGTTTATCATCCCCCGCGTACCCTCGTTCAGGGGTAGGTGAAGGGATACGACGTCGGCCTCGGAGAAGAGGTCCTCAAGGGAGACCTTACGGTAGCCCGGTACGTCTATTACGTCGTAATATATCACCTCCATCCCCAGGCACCTCGCCCGCTCGGCTACCGCCCTCCCTATCCTACCCATCCCGACGATCCCCAGGACCTTCCCGTACAACTCCATCCCCTTCAGCTTCTTCTTCTCCCACAGACCGGCCTTGGTGGAGGAGTGGGCTTTGGGGATGTGGCGGGCAGCCGCCAAAATGAGGCCAAGGGTTAGCTCGGCGACGGATACGACCGTGGCGTTGGGGGTGTTCCTGACGGTTATACCCTTCTCCTGGGCGTACTTCAGGTCTATGTTGTCTAAACCTACACCGGCCCGCACCACGAGGCGGAGGTTGGGGGCGGAGTCTATGAACCTCCGGTCCACCTTCGTCCGGCTCCTGACTATTACGGCATCTGCCTCCCTGTACCTCTCCGCCGGCAGGACGGTTATACCGGCTTCGGAGAGGATCTGCCCAGCGATGGGGTCGAGGTCGTCCATTATGGCTACTGAAGGCATATAGGGTATTGTACGGTGGAAGCCCGGACACCGCCTTTAGAATACCGGTTGGATATGCTTAGGGGAACCTGGAGAGTGAAGGTAGGGCTGGCGCAGATGCTGAAGGGTGGGGTGATAATGGACGTTACTACGCCGGAGCAGGCCAAAATAGCCGAGGAGGCGGGTGCCGTCGCCGTTATGGCGTTGGAGAGGGTCCCGGCCGACATCCGCAAGCAGGGGGGAGTGGCCCGGATGGCCGACCCCGAAATCATCCTCCGGATAATGGACGCCGTCACCATCCCCGTAATGGCCAAGGTCCGTATAGGCCACTTCGTTGAGGCCCAGATACTGGAGGAGCTGGGGGTGGACTTCATAGACGAGAGCGAGGTCCTGACCCCCGCCGACGAGGAGAACCATATAGACAAGCACCCCTTCAACGTACCCTTCGTAT
>WGAN01000134.1 GCA_015494805.1 Caldifarciminota bacterium | reverse complement strand
TGTCCATCACCTGTACGATCTTCTTGGCGTTGCTCTCGGATATGGTGCCACCGATTACGGTGAAGTCGTGGGCGAAGATGCCGACCGGCCTCCCGTCTATGGTGCCAAAGCCGGCGACGACGCCGTCGCCGTAGTACTTCTGCTTGACGTCAGGGTTCCTGTGGGTGACGAACACCCCTATCTCCATAAAGGAGCCTTCGTCCAGGAGGTAGTCTATCCTCTCCCTCGCCGTCAGCTTGCCCTTCTCGTGCTGGCGTTTTATCCTCTCCGGTCCCCCTCCCTCGTAGGCCTTCTTCTTCAGCTCCTTGAGTTGCCGCAGCTTCTCCTCTATGCTCATAGGCGGGAAATTTAAGGGGGACTAGGACGGTACAGGCCCGCTTTCAAGGGTACGGTCGTAGGGTGGTGGGGTCCTTGGAGGATATTACGCAAACGGGACGATGCTTGGATTGCAAAACTTCAACCCCCATTCAAGGGTCGCATATGTCGGGAATTTACCCACAGTTATGCTCCCCGTAAGGCCGGAGATGTGTATCCGTATTCTCCACAATTACGCGAATTTTTATGAAATGATATTTGAAATTCTGCATAAATTAACCAAAAATATGTTTAAGATTATTTAAAGTAAAATGTTCCAATAATGCCGAAATCTAGCACTATGTGAATAAATTTCACGGTTGTGTTGAATAGAAGTGCGAGGCTCGTTTATCTTTTCAAAAATGATGAAAGCGTAGTTTTGAAGAATTGAAACTTATACTTCAATACGGTCTATTTTCAATAAAGTGCAAAATAAGATTGACGGAAACCGGTAATCTGTAGAAAATTCACCATCTCGCCCATCAAATACCGAAAATCGGCAATTCGGGGAACTTTAAAACCCTCAACTCCACCTGCCGAAACCGGCAGTGAGGATTTTTTGCGACTTCCCAAACACAAATCGCAGTAGAATCGGAGGTTATTCATCATCAAGTTCAATTACTCCTGATTTTCCCGTTATAAATGTAAAAATCTGATTCGTATCCTTGCAATTTGTGCAGTTTATAGACGGATCAACGATAAGTTCGGGATGGCATTACACAGATGGTTGGGGTGAGTATGGAGTTCGCCCGCACCTTCAAAAACTGGAAACTACACTTCAAAAAATCTATAAGTCAGAATTCAAAAAGTGTGAAGTCGTATTAACGGAAACTGTAAATTCAAGTTCAAGATTTCTAAACCCTATAAACGCCACCCAAGGCTCCCAACGACGTCAGGGGACGGACCTCCCCTACGGAACTGCGTTAGAATTGTGAGCGTTTATGAGGCCCCTCCCTTCCGGATTTCTGACCTTACACACCGTAAAGCGGCTGAAGGGTGGTATCCTGTACCTCCCGGTAAGGGACAAGGTGGCGGAGGTCGTGGGTGAGCTTCAGGCCTTCGGTGTCCCGGCCTTTCCGGGGGATGAATACGGGCTGTGGGCCGCCCGCCTCCCCGGTGAGGGGCTGGTGGTGGTAGGAACGGAGGGGATAGGGGCGGAGGCTGTGGAGGTAAAGCCCGGCAAAAGGATTAACCTATCGGCTCTATCGGTGAGGTTGATTGAGGCGGGTTTTGAGAGGGGGGAGTTCGCCGAGAGGCCGGGGGAGTTCGCCATCCGGGGAGGGATACTGGATATAGTCTTCAAGAACGCCGCCTTCCGCATCATCCTCTACGGGGACGAGGTGGAGGAGGTCAGGGAGTTCTCCCCCTACACCCAGTTGAGTACAGGTAAGGTTGAAGGCTTTCTATTCCTGCTGCCTTCCAGCTCTCCCCTACCGGGCGAGGTGATAACCCCACCGGAGGCGGAGGGGATACGCTTCAATCCACCCTTCGGGAACTTTGAGCGGGCGGCCCGGTACGTCAGGGCGATGAGGGAGAGGGGCTATAGGGTCTTCTTCGCCGGCAATCCTGTGAGGCTGGCCCTCTTTGAGGGCCTGGGGGTGAGGCTCGTAAGGGGGAATCTCTACGAGGGTTTTACGGACGAGGAACGTAGGGAGGTGTATTTAGGCGAGTGGGAGGTGATAGGGGCAAAACCCACGACCGGCGAGGTTATCTCCAAGGTGAAGGTAAAGGCCCCCCGATACCTTGAGCCGGGGGATTACGTCGTCCACGAAGACTACGGCGTTGGCATATTCCTCGGCCTTGAGAGGAGGGAGGTCGGGGAGGTGATACTCCTGCAGTACTCCGACGGCAGGCTCTCCGTCCCCGTCTACAAGGCCCATAAGCTGACCCGGTACGTAGGGCCGGAGGGGTACGAGCCTCCCCTCTCCTCCCTAAACCGCAGGACGTGGCAGAGGGACAGGGCCAAGGCCCTCCTTGAGAGCTCCAAGATAGCGCGGGAGCTTCTGAACATAATGGTGAGCCGGAGGGTGCCGAGGGGCTTCAACTATCCCCCCGTCCCGGAGGAGAAAGAGTTCTGGGCGACCTTCCCCTACACGGAGACGGAGGACCAGATGAGGGCGATAAGGGAGGTACTCTCCGACCTTGAGGGCGACTTCGTAATGGACAGGCTCTTGGTGGGGGAGGTGGCCTTCGGGAAGACGGAGGTGGCCCTGCGGGCGGCCTTCCGGGTCCTCGCCTACGGTAAGTCCGTCGTCTGGCTCGTCCCCAGTACCCTCCTCGCCTATCAGCACTACCGGAACGTAGCCCCCCGCCTTGAGGCCTTCGGGATACCGGTCTATATGGTGTCCCGCATATCCAAACGGGGACGGATGGGGGAGGGACCCGCCTTGTATATCGGCACCCACGCCCTCCTCCGCATGGACGTACCAAACCTCGGTTTGGTCGTGGTGGACGAGGAGCAGCACTTCGGTGTCCTCCAGAAGGAGCATTTCAAACGCCTTCACCCCAAGGCCGACTATCTCTACCTGTCCGCCACCCCCATACCCCGCACCCTCGCGATGGGCCTTGAGGGGCTTATGGACGTCTCCCACATCCGCACCCCTCCCCCCGGCAGGCTCCCCGTCATAACCTACATAGGGGAGTACGACGACCACCTCGTGGCGGAGGCCATAAACCGGGAGTTGAGCAGAGGGGGACAGGTCTTCTACGTCTTCAACAGGGTGGAGGGCTTAGAGAAGGTCTTGGAGCGGTTGAGGGGACTCCTCCCCGGTGTCCCGATGGAGATGCTCCACGGCAAGATGCCGAAGCGACGGATAAGGGAGGTGATGGACGCCTTCTACGAGGACGAGGTGAAGGTCCTCGTATCTACGGCCATAGTTGAGGCCGGTCTGGACTTCCCCAACGCCAACACCCTGATAGTTGAACGCCCGGAGATGCTCGGCCTCTCGCAGTTGCACCAGCTTAGGGGTAGGGTGGGCAGATGGACGGTTCAGGCCTACGCCCTCTTCCTCTACCGGCCGCCCCTGAAGGGAAACGCAAAGAAACGCTTAGAGTACCTCGCTATGTACTCCTCCCTCGGTGAGGGCTACAAGTTGGCCCTCCGGGACCTTGAGATAAGGGGGATGGGCGAACTCCTCGGCATAAAGCAGCACGGCAAGGTGGCGAAGGTGGGCTTCAAGCTCTACCTTAAGTTCGTAAGGCGGGCGTTGGGTCTTGAGGGGGAGGGGAGGGAGTACGAGGACAGGTACGCGCACATACCGGAGGACTACGTACGGGACCCCGACAGGAGGGTAGAGTACTACGTCCGGTTCGCCGACGCCCAATCGCCGTCGGAGGTGGACAGCATCCTAAACGAGATGCGGGACATATTCGGGGAACCTCCGGAGCCTGTCCTCCGCCTGGCTAACCTCCACCGGAAGAGGGTCTCCACCACCCTCCCCGTTTAGAATCCCGCCGTGGGGTACCACGAGGTCTTATCCCGGCTCTACCGCCTCGCCAACTACGAGAGGGTTAAGGGTTTCGTAAAGGACATAGGTCGGTTTAGGGAGATGTTGGAGGCTCTGGGGGACCCCCACCTAAAACTGTCCCACCCCATCCTCGTAGCCGGCACCAAGGGCAAAGGCTCCGTAGTGCATATGGTGGCGCAGGGGCTTACGAACGCCGGATACCGGACGGGTATGAACATCTCCCCCCACCTGATGAGCCTCCACGAGAGGATCCAGATAGACGGCTCCCCCATAGGGAAGGAGGACCTGACGGAGGCCCTCTCAAGGGTCTTCTCTACGGGGAAACCTACGACCTTCTTTGAGGCCATAACGGCTGCCGCCTTCCTCCACTTCCTGAAGGAGGGGACGGAGTACGAGGTCTTTGAGGTGGGTCTGGGCGGGAGGTTGGACGCCACCAACGTCGTGGAGCAGAAGGTCGGCATAATAACCCGCATAGACTACGACCACACCTCCATCCTCGGCCATACCTTGCAGGAGATAGCCCGCGAGAAGGCCGGTATAATCAAATCCGGCTCCCTAGTAATAACCCCGGAGTCCAACCGCCGGATCCTGCCGGTGATAGAGGGGAGGGCTAAGGAGGTGGGGGCGGAGGTGGTGGTCGTGAAGCATAGGGTTCTGTACGTAGGGGAAGAGGGGACGGTGTTTGAGACGGACGGGAAGGTCATAAGGTTGCCCCTCTTGGGCGAGTTTCAGGCGGAGAACGGGGCCTTGGCCTACCACGTCCTCAAGGCCCTCGGCGTTGGCTTCAAAACGGAGGGGCTTTTCGTTCCGGGGAGGATGCAGGTCTTGAGGAGATCCCCCCTCCTCCTGGTGGATGGCGCCCACAACGAGGTTGCCGCCCGATACCTCGTCTCCTCCCTAAAGCGGATATTCCCCCGCCGTCGCTTCAACTTCGTCCTCGCCTTCAGCCGTGGGAAGGATTACGTGGCCTTCGTAAGGAGGGTGTCGGAGGTGGCCGATTGGATCTTCGTGACCCAGTACCCCTGGCGGAGGAGTCTCCCGGCCGATGAGGTCTATAGAGCCTGTCTCGTCCTCCATCCAAAGTGCGCAACCCTAAACGGCATCAACGAGATCCAAAATATCCTCCACCAACCTACCGTCATCACCGGTTCCCTCTACCTCGTCGGGAGTTTCCTAAGGAGGTTCCTTGGTAGCCCCTTCCCCGTTTAGACCTTACCGAAGACCAGGACGGCGTTGTGGCCGCCGAACCCGAAGGAGTTGGATAGGGCGTACCTGACTTCCATCTCCCTCGCCTCGTTGGGGACGTAGTCCAAATCGCATTCGGGGTCGGGATGCTCGTAGTTTATGGTGGGTGGGACTACGCCGGTTTCTATGGCCTTGACGGTGGCCAGGGCCTCCAAAGCTCCGGCCCCTCCGAGGAGGTGTCCGGTCATGGACTTCGTTGAGGAGACGGCGAGCCTGTAGGCATGGGGACCGAAGGCCTTCTTTATGGCCCTCGTTTCGGCGAGGTCGTTCAGCTTGGTGGAGGTGCCGTGGGCGTTTATGTAATCAACGTCCTCTAGGCTTACGTTGGCATCCTCAAGGGCGCGGCGTATAGCCTTTACGGCACCCTCACCGTCCTCACAGGGTGCGGTTATGTGGTGGGCGTCGGCCGTGGCTCCGTAGCCGAGAAGCTCGGCGTATATCTTGGCCCCCCTCCTCTTCGCATGCTCGTACTCCTCAAGGATGAGGACGGCCGCACCCTCGGCCATCACGAAGCCGTCCCTCTCGGCGTCAAAGGGGCGGGAGGCCTTCTCCGGCTCGTCGTTTCGGGTGGAGAGGGCGCGCATAGAGGAGAATCCGGCGAGGGCTGTCTTTATGATGGGGGCCTCTGAACCGCCAACGACCATAACGTCGGCGTCTCCGTACCTGATGAGGCGTAGGGCATCCCCCAAGGCGTTGGCGGAGGAGGCGCAGGCGGAGACGACGGTATAGTTCGGTCCCTTGAAGCCGTACTCTATGGCTACTAAGCCGGAGGCCATGTCCGGTATCATCATAGGGACGAGGTAGGGGCTTATCCGGTTGTACCCGCGGGTGTATCCCGTTATTACCTCCCTCTCCAGCGTCTCAACCCCCCCTATGCCGGAGGCGATAAGGACCCCCACCCTGTCGGGGTCGGCGGAGTCTAAGATACCGCTGTCCCTTATGGCCTCATCCGCCGCCCAGAGGGCGTAGAGGAGGAAACGGTCCAGCTTCCGTAGAGGTACCCCCCCTATCTTCCCCTTCGGGAACCGCTTCTTCGGATCAAACTCCTTTATCTCGGCGGCTATCTGGGTCCGGAAGCCGGAGGGGTCAAACCTCTCTATCCGTGAGACTCCGCTCTTCCCCCTTACGAGGTTCTCCCACAGGGTGGGGACGTCCTCCCCGAGGGAGGTTATGGCCCCAAGGCCCGTTATAACAACCCTTCTCACGACTGCGTTTTCTTTAAGATGTAGTCTATAACGTCGCCCACGGTGCGCAGCTTCTCTATGTCCTCGTCGGGTATCTGGAGGCCGAACTCCTCCTCCATCTTCATCACCAGCTCCATCACGCCTATGGAGTCGGCTCCGAGGTCCTCTATGAAGCGCGCCTCTTCCGTAACCTTCTCCGGGGAGACTCCCAGCTCTTCCACGGCGATGTCCTTGATCTTCTTGAGTATCTCGTTCCTGTCCATCCTTTACCTCCTTTTGATGTTGGATATTTTAAGGGGGGAGTCGCAGGGACGTGCCGAGCCTTGCCCCCGATTGGGGATGTAAGGTCGGATGTCCTCAACGCCTCTCCCTTACGGAACCTTTGGGACGGCGAAGACTCGCGCCGTTAGTGGAATCGGAAGGCAGATTTTTATAGGATTTCCTCGGTATGGATTACATACGGAGCGGGTACAATCCCTCATTAGACCTAATATTACGTCCGATTCTACTCCCCATAAAACCACGATGAATGACTTACATCCTTCACAGCTTTGATACTTTACGAAGAGGACCGTAGGAATTCTTGGAGTTCCCATGGATTAACGGAGGAGTTCGGGTTCGTAAGCATCCTAAAGATGCTCTTGGGAAGGTGAGAGACACGCCCTATCCTCCGTGGCAACACCCCTCTGCGCCACGATCCGCCTCTACCCCTACACTTACATACTACACCTGAAGCACAGGTCAAGTCCCCGGTAGCCGGTCAGGGTGGGGTGGGTGTAGAGCAACCCTAAGACGCTGAACCTTACACCGTCGGGCGTGGCCGTTAGGACGCCAAAAAGGTCGTCCCCATCGTACCCCTCGGCACCGTCGCGGTCGTGGTCTATCCATACCACCGCCGTACCACCCTTCGTGATGGAAAGGGTATCCATATAGGGGGCCGGAGGGATGGGGGCATACACCCCACCGGTGTAGGGGGCGAACTTGACGTAGCCGTTGGAAGTCAGGACGTAGCCGGAGGAGTCGTCGTATATGAGGACCGTATCCCTGTAGTCTATGACGACCTTACGGGGACGGTTCGGGTACCCGATAGTGCGTATGGGTACGTCGCTGTGGAGGAGGTCCATCATCGTCTTGTCGCCCTCGTATGTGTAGGTGAAGCGAGTCCAGGTGTGGTCGGAGCAGGAGGCGAGGAAGGTGCTGTCAAGCGAGTACTCCAGGGAGTCCGTACCCTCGCCTAAGGCCACCGTATCAAAGGGGGTGCCGTCGGAACACTCTATGTACAGGGTGCCGGCCGGTGGAGAGACGTATAAGGTGAGATCCATCTTCGTACCGTTGCCGCTGACCTCGTACCTCTCAACCCATATGGCCAGTTCCGGTGGAGGGGGAGGGCATCCGGGGCCTATGCCCCAAACTACCGTGGCCACGAAGGCCAGAGACCTTATCCTCTTTAAGAGGTCCCTCATAACGGTAGTATTTTAAGGCCGATTTTAAACTATCCTGACGAAACCCAGCCTGATGGCCTCCTCAAGGACCTTCTCCCAGCCAACCTCCTCAAGGACGGTGTACCTGTGGGGCCTGGTCTCCGAGGCCTTACTGAAGACCTCAACTGCCCCCTCCTCGGTGAGGGTGACGTACTCCGGAAGCCCTACCCCCTTAAGGTACTCCCTTACCTCCTCCCACGCCGGATAGCCGTTCAACTTCAGGAACAGGGGGGTGAAGATGCCCACCTGTATCCCGTGCTT
>WGAN01000133.1 GCA_015494805.1 Caldifarciminota bacterium | reverse complement strand
GGGGGCAGGTCCTTCAGCTGTCTGGCCATGGAGAGCATGACTATGCCGTTGTTGACGACGACCCCGGCGGATACGAGGATACCGAGGGCGGAGACGAGGGAGAAGGTCACGCGGAAGAGGAACATAAAGGCCAGCGCCCCAGCGAGGCCGTAGACGACGCTCGTTGCTATTACGAAGGGCATACGGAGGCTCTCAAACTGGGCGACGAGGACGGCATATACCAGAATCACGGCGAGGATTCCGGCGAGGGTCAGCTGCCGGAGCATGTCAAGGAGGTCCACCACCTCCCCACCGAGGGTGTAGCCGTAGCCTTCGGGTAGGTGTATCCCGTTGAGGAGGGATCTCACCCGCAGGTACACGCCGAGGAGGTTGGGGGTGGTGCGATCCGCCCTTACGTAGACCACGTTCAGGCCGTTCTCCCTGTCTATGACGGCCGGGGTTATGGCGGTGTCTATCCGCACGTAGTCCTCGGCGTACCCCACCCCGGAGTCCCCCACCACCGGATAGGTCTCCACCGGGTAGGAGGTGTCCGAGGCCACCACGACCTTTTTCCCCTCTATCTCCCCTATGTCGTACCCGTGGCGGAGGACGTAGAGGTCGGCCTGGGTGAGGGCTACGCTCGTACCGAGGGCCTTCACCTCCTCCTTTACCCGCCAGACTTCAACGGGACGCCCCGGCCTCAATACCACCTCAACGTTCCTTATTCCGGGTACCTTCTCAAGCTCCTTAGCGAACCTCTTGGCTATGGCCGTAAGGACGCTCACGTCCCTGCCGGTGAAACCTACGCTCACAGCCTTACCCGCCATCCCGAACATCGTTAGCCTCTCCACGGGGAGGAACTTCACCCTCCTGCCTGGAAACGGTGGGAGCCTCCTCAAGATCTCCTCCTCAATCTCCTGCTGGGTCCTCTTCCGTTTGCTCCTCTCCTTCAACCTTACGAAGGCCTGGCCCTTGTAGGTCTCCGTCGCCCCTCCGCCGTAGGCGAGTATCCCCTTGGGGATGTTCTTGGGAGCGCTCACGAAGACGGCGTAGTTCTCCACCTCCGGTATGTCCGAGAAGATCCGGGAGACGCTCCGCATGTAGTTGGCCGTCTTCTCAAACGGTGTGTTTGGCGGAAGCTCCACCTCCATATAGATGAAGTCCGAGTCAAGGACGGGGAGGAACTCCCCACCTATGAAGGGGACGAGGAGGAAGGGAAGGAGCAGGACCAGACCTACGGTGAGAGGGGCCTTCCACCCGGAGAGGTACCACGAGAGGAACCGCCGATAGAGGGTGGCAATTATTGGGACACCCCCCTTGACTTTACCGAGGATGAACCGTACGTACGTGGGGGTGACGCTTACGGCTATCAGGAGGGTGGAGAGGAGGGAGAAGACGACCGCCACGGCGACGTTTTCGGCTATCCGGCCTATGGGTCCGCTCAAATAGACGACGGGGAAGAAGACGATGATGGTCGTCAGGGTGGAGGCCGTTATGGGGAGGATGACCTGCGAGGCCCCCTCCACCGCCGCCTCCCTGTCCGGGAGGCCGAGGCCCCTCAAACGGTAGATGTTCTCGCTGACGACGACGGAGTTGTCCACTATCATACCGATGGCGAGGGCCATACCGACGAGGGTCATGGCGTTGAGGGTGTAGCCGAAGAAGTGGAGGGCCATAAGGGATATGACGATGGCGGGTGGGATGCTAAGGCTTATGGCGAGGGCGAGGCGAACGCTCCGGGTGAAGAGGACGACGAAGAGGACAGCCAGAAGTCCCCCGATGAAGGCGGAGTTGGCCACCTCCTTAACCACCTTCTCTATGAGGAAGCTCTGGTCCATCGCCACCCAGAACTTCAGGCGGCCGCTCCGGGCTATCTCACCGAGGACCTCCTTTATCTTCCTCCCCACCTCGTAGGTGTTGGCGCCGGAGACCTTGAAGACAGGGCTTATGACGGCGGGGGTGTCGTTGTTGAGCTGGAGGACCTCGTACCTCTCCTCGTAATCGGAGACGTCAGCCACCTCGTAGAGGAAGACGGGCCTGCCATAGAAGCCCACGATCACGTCCCGCAGGTGATGGAGGGAGTCCAGCCTTCCGGAGAGGACGGCCCCGTCGGCCGGGACGTCGTACATCCTGTCCTTTATGGCCATTATGACGTTCCTAGGTGGGATCCTGTAGAGGGCCAGCCTGTCCGGTTTGAGGGAGACACGGGTGTAGGTCTCGGAGGTGAAGAGGAGGGGGACCAGAGCCACGTCCTTTATCCCCAGCACCCTGTCCCTCCACATGTGTTTGACGAGGCCCCTCTGGCTCTCCGGGAAAGTCACGGTTATTATGGGGAAGACGGAGGGGTCAAAGGGTATGACGGTGGGTTTCCCCGCCCCCTCCGGGAGCCTTACGCCCCTTATCCTCTCGCTCACCTCCATCAGGGCGGCGTCCAGGTCCTTATCGTAGGAGAACTGAAGCTCTATCTGGGAGTACTCCTCCGTACTCCTTGACTTCACCTTCACTACACCCGATATGCCCCGCAGGGCGTCCTCAAGGGGTACGGTGACGTTCCTCTCCACAGTACCGGGGTCCGCACCGGGGTACGGGGTTATGACCGTTATGGTGGGCATGGAGACGTCGGGGAGGAGGTCTATCTTCAACTTGTAAAGGGAGTAAAGGCCGGTTATTACGAGGGCGGAGAGCAGGACACCTACGCCTACGGGATGCTCAACGCTCCACCTTACGAGGGCCTTCAACTCCCCCTATTCTACGCCCGCCTTGTGGGGACCGAAGAGCTCCCTCTCTATCTCGTCTGCTATATCGTAGGGGGTCTTGGCCTCCTTGAGACCTTCCCTTACCCGTTGGGACAGGAAGTGCCGCTCGTGGATGGCCCGCAGGAAGCGGCGGGTGAGTATGGTCTCAACCTGATCCGTTATCCGGCGTCTCCTCACCTCGTCCATATGGGAGAGCCTGAACTCCCTGTGCTTCATTATGGCCTCCACGAGGTCCTCTATCCCCTCGCCGCGGAGGGCGACGGTCTTTATGACGGGGGGCTTCCACTCCTGCGGGGAGAGGGATATTATGGCCTCCAGCTCCCTCACGAAGCGGTCCACCCCCTCCCTGTCGGCCTTATTCACGACGAAGACGTGGGCTATCTCCATCAGGCCGGCCTTCATGGCCTGAACGGCGTCCCCCGACTCCGGCACCAACACCACCACGACGGTGTCGGCCGTCTTGACTATATCCACCTCGGACTGCCCCACCCCCACCGTCTCTATCAGGATCATATCGTAGCCGAAGGCGTCAAGGAGGTCGGCGACGGCCCCCGTACTCTCGGCTATCCCTCCGAGGCTACCCCGTGAGGCCATGCTCCTTATGTATATCCCCCTCTCCATCGCCCTCGTCATACGGAGGCGGTCCCCAAGGACGGCACCCCCGGTGAAGGGGGAGGAGGGGTCTACGGCTATGACGGCGGGCCTGAACCCCCTCTCCTTGAGGGCGACGGCCAACCTATCCACGAGGGTACTCTTCCCCGCTCCGGGGGGACCGGTTATCCCCACCCGGTAGGCCTTGCCCGTGTAGCGGTAAAGCTCCCGGAATATGCGGTCCGTCTCCCAGTCGTTCTCAACGTAGGTTATGAGGCGGGCTAACGCCCTTACGTCCCCCTCCCTGAACCGCCTTATCAGGTCTTCCACTTCCATCAGAGTACCACGAGGCGCCCTATGGGCCTTATCCCGCGTTTGCGGAGGGCGTTCCGGCTATCCACGATTATGGAGGCCTTCTCGGCTATCGTTTCCCAGTCTATGTTGTCGTGGTCCGTGACTATCAGGACGGTGTCCGTCCACTGGAGGGCTGGCTTCAGCTTCTCGCTCTTCATGCCCATGAACTCCGGGACGTAGGGGTCGTGATACTTCACCCTCGCCCCCTTGGAGCGGAGGAGTTCAACTATGCGGTAGGCGGGACTCTCCCTCGTATCGGAGATGTTCTTCTTGTACGCTACCCCCACCACCAAGACCTTCTCGTCCCCTATATCCCTCCCTTCGCTCTTCAGGGCCTCCTCAAGGAGGGAGACGACGAAGGCGGGCATACCCTTGTTCACCTTGTCGGCGAGGGCTATGAACTCGGCGTCTATACCGAGCCTGCGGACCTTCCAGAGGAGGTAGAGGGGGTCTATGGGGATGCAGTGGCCACCTACACCCGGTCCGGGGTAGAACTTCATAAAGCCGAAGGGCTTGGTGCCGGCCGCCTCTATCACCTCCCAGATATCCACGTTCAGCTTGTGGGAGATCATGGCGAACTCATTCACAAGGGCGATGTTCACCGCCCGGAAGGTGTTCTCAAGGAGTTTGGTCAGCTCGGCCGCCCTCGCCGTACTGACGGGGACCACCTTCTCAACGGCTATGGAGTAGAACCGCACCATCAACTCCGTTGATAGCCTGTCCAGTCCCCCCACGACTTTGGGGGTGTTGTGGAACTTCCAGACGGGGTCTCCGGGGTTTATCCTCTCCGGGGAGTGGCCCATGAAGAAGTCCCTCCCCACCTTCAGGCCCGTCTCCTCAAGGACTTCGGCCATCTCGTCCGTCGTGCCGGGGTAGGTGGTACTCTCAAGGGAGACGAGCATACCGGGGTGGAGGTACTCCTTGAGGGAGTCTATGGCCGCCCTTACGTAGGAGAGGTCGGGGTTCCCTTCGGCGTCAAGGGGGGTGGGGACGGTTATGACGACCACGTCGGCCGTCTTATAGGCGTACCTGTCGGTGGTGGCGGACAGTTTGCCGGACTCAACTAAGGGTTTCAGCTCCTCGGAGGGTATGTCCTCTATGTAGCTCTCCCCCCTGTTCAGCATTTCCACCTTGCGGACGTCCACGTCAAGGACGGTGGTGTCTATCCCCCTCCTGGCGAACTCAACGGCGACGGGTAGGCCCACGTACCCCCCACCCACCACCACCAGGTTGAAGGCCCTCTCCTCAAGTTTCTTTGCGAGTTTCTTAAAACTTTCCATAATCAGGACAGCATTATCAGCATCGCCTTTATGGTGTGGAGGCGGTTCTCGGCCTGCTCAAACACGAGGGAGCGGTCGCTCTCTATGACCTCGTCGGTTATCTCCTCACCCCTGTGGGCGGGGAGGCAGTGCATCACCTTGGCGTGCTGGGGGGCGAACCGCAGGAGCTCGGAGTTCACCTGATAGGGGGCGAAGACCTTACGCCTCTCCTCCGCCTCGGCCTCCTGTCCCATGGAAGCCCACACGTCCGTGTATATGAAGTCGGCGTGGGCGACGGCCTCCTTAGGGTCCCTTACGATGTTTATGCGGGCGCCGGTTTTCTTCGCCAGCTCAAGGGCCTTCTCAACGATCTCCTTCGGAGGCTCGTACCCCTCCGGCGTGGCTATGGTGAAGTCGGAGCCGAGGAGGGCCGACATGAGCATCAGGGAGTTGGCGACGTTGTTCCCGTCCCCGATGAAGACCAGATGGAAGCCGAGGTCCCCGCTCTCCTCTATCATAGTCTGGAAGTCGGCGAGGGCCTGCATGGGGTGTTCCAGGTCGGATAGGGCGTTTATAACGGAGAGGGAGGGGGCGTACTCCCGAAAGGTCCTGAAGACGTTGTGATCGTAGACGCGGGCGAAGACGCCGTCCACCCAGCGGGCGAGGTTCCTGACGACGTCCTTTACGGGTTCCCTCTTTCCGAGGCCCACCTCCTGCGGCCCGAGGAAGAAGGTGTGGCCGCCCAGCTCCCTTATCCCCACCTCAAAGGTCGCCCTCGTCCTTAGGGAGGGCTTCTCAAAGAGCATCACCCACGTCCGGCCGTGGAGGATGTCGCTGGTGCGCACCCCCGCCTTCCTCTGCATCTTCAGGTGCTGGGCGACCTGAAGCACCTCAAGGGTCTCGTCCCTGCTCAGGTCAAGTACGCTTATGTACTGCCTCCCCCTCATGGCTACTTACCCTTCTTCTTCTCAAGGGCCATCGCCTTCTTCAGGTCCCGGAGGGCCTGCCTCTTCTTCCCCATCGCCTTGTATATGGCCGCCCTTATGCGGTAGAGGGCGGGGTCGTCCCCCTTGAGCTTGATGGCCTCGTTTATGTACTTCAGGGCCTGCTTGTAGTCCTTCTTCTCGTAGAGGACCTCGGCCAGAGCCTGCGGTATGCGGTAGTCGTCCTTCTTGAGGGCGTAGGCCTCCTTCAGGTACTTGACGGCCTTGTCGTACTCCTTTTTGGCGGCGTAGACGTTTCCGAGGTTGGCGAGGACCTCGTAGTCGTCTTTCTTTATCTCGTAGGCCTTCTGGAAGTACTTGATGGCCTCGTCGTACTCCTTCTTCTCAAACTTCAGGACGGCGTACTCCTTGTAGGCCTCAAGCTTTATCTTGTTATCGGCCGCAGTGTCGCTCTCTACGGCCTTTATGACCTCCTTGAGGAGCTTCTCGGCCTCGTCCTTCTTGCCCTCGTAGGAGTAGAGGACGGCCAGCTGGAGCTTCGCCCTGTAGTTCTTGGGGTCCCTCTTTACGGCCTCTACGAGGTACTCCTTGGCCTTCTTCTCGTCCCCCTTGGCGTTGTATACGGTGTGCAGGAGTAGGTAGGTGTTGGCGTTGTTGGGGTCAAGCTTCAGAGAGTACTCAAGGTAGGGGAGGGCCTCGTCGTACTTGTTATCGTTTATGAGCTTGACGGCGGCGTTGTTGAAGACGGCGGGGACGGCCCTGTAGGGCATGAGGGGCTGACCGGCTATGGCCACCGTCCCCTCAAACTTCTTGGCATCCATGTAGGTGGAGTCCAGAGTGAAGGCCTTCTTGAAGTCGTTGGCGGCGGAGATGTAGTCGTACTTGCGGGTGTATATCACGGCCCTCCAGATGTATGCTTTGGGGTTGGTGGAGTCCTCGGCTATCCACTTGTTGGCGTTCTCAAGGGCCTTCTCAAGGTTGTTCTGCTGGATGTATATCTTGGTACTGGATGCGTAAGGAGATTCAAGGGATGCACATCCTGCAAAGGCACCTATAAGTAAAAAGACCAATCCCCTCTTCATAAGCGGGTATTATACTGGTGTAGGTCCGCCCTACCCTACCGCCCTCCTACCACTACCTCCGGTACTTCGCCCGTACGCTTTGCCCCTCGTACCCTACCACCTTCAGGTGCTTCACCTTTCGCAGGTCGTCCAAGACCTCTTGGGGGCTGGTGTCCGTGGAGATCTCAAGGAGGACGTAGTTGCCGTAGTTCTCCCTCTCGTAGACGGCCTTTACGCCCCTGACCTTCCTGTAGAGTTCCTCCTTCAGGGGGAGGACCTTGGAGGGCGGTATCCCCTCCACCTTGAGATGGACTACAACCACCCCCTCCTTCCAACGTTTGAGGAGGGCGTCGGTTAGCCTGTCTACGGCCTCTTCCACGGCCGCCCTCTTGGCCTCGTACTCGTCAAAGGGTACCTTCTTCAGGACGAAGACGCTGGCCAGCATCTCACCCGTGGCCGTCTCTACGGCCTTCAGGCGAAGCTTAACCTTATATACGTCCTTTCCCCTGTAGGAGCCTTCCTCCGTCTCGGCGTCCCCTACGACGTACACCTCGGCCCCGAACCTCATTGCGAGCCTGCGAGCGAGGGAGCGGTTTCCGGATAGGGCGGCCTCAAGGGAATCCCTCTCGGTGTTCCTCCGCACCGTCCCGTAATCCACGACGGGGAAGCCCATACTCAATAGCCTCTCCTCTATCATACTCCGTACGTCCCCGTCCTTCACCAAGACCATTATCCGGGGCCTCCCCCTCCTCTCAATCAGTATCCCTATGGCCTGGAGGTCCCTCTTTATGTCTCCCAACTTCACCTTCGCCCGTACGAGGACCCTGTACAGGCCGTCCTCCACCCTCTCCCTTAGGACCTTGTACTCGCTGACGTACCCCTCGGCCTTGGAGAAGATCCTGTCCTTCAGGACCTCGTAGTTCTCAACGACCGTCTCGGATGATAGGAAGGTCCCGACGCCCTGCTCTACCGCTTTCCTAAGGGCGTCCTTTATTGCCCTGTCCCTTGCTATGTCCTTCCTCCCCTTCTCGTACGAGGCCACACCCTCAACGAGGACCTCTTTAACGGTGGTAGTGTCGGCCCCACCCAAGAGTACCCACAGGAGCATAGAGAAGATTTTAAGGCCGTGGGATGCTCCCGTAAAATATCCTCCGTATTATGGTAATTGCCCTTGGGAGCGATCACAGGGGATATGCCCTGAAGGAGAGCCTTAAGGAGGAGCTTAGGAGGAGGGGGTACGAGGTTATAGATGTAGGGACGGACTCCGAGGAGAGGACGGACTACCCCATATACGCCAAAGCCGTCGCCCAAGCCGTCGCCGATGGCAAGGCCCGTTTCGGCGTCCTGATATGCGCCACGGGGATAGGGATGAGCATAGCCGCCAACAAGGTCAAGGGGGTCAGGGCCGCCCACGTGTGCAACGACGAGCTGGTCTCCCTCTCCCGCCGCCACAACGACGCCAACGTCCTCTGCTTCGGCAGCCTCTACACCGACGAGGAGACCGCCCTGCGGTGGGTGGAGATCTTCGTAAGTACGGAGTTTGAGGGGGGAAGGCACGCCCGACGGGTCTCTTTGATAGGGGAGATTGAGGGAGGGGAATGAGGAGGCTCCTTCTCCTTATGCTTCTACTTCCGGCGGTTGGGTGTAGGAAGGAGGTTAGGGGTACCGTTGAAGGCAGAGATCCCTTCGCCCCCGTTCCCCACGCCAAGGAGTTGGTCCGTAGGTACAAACCGGAGGAGATAGGTATGCCCCTCTATCCGGGGGCGGTGGTGGAGTACTACGAGAACGACTTCATAATGTGGGGGAAGGCCTTTGAGGCGAGGGCCGCCCTACGAACTACGGACAGCATGGCCAAGGTGGTGGCCTTCTACAAGGAGGCCTTCCGGCAGAGGTACGGAACACCGACCTACGAGTACGAGTCCCCCACCTACTACATGGTGGAGAAGCGGAGGGACAGCTCTACGACGTTCCCCTTCTTCGTCCTCGCCGTCGCCGATATGGGAACCTACCGACGTATAACCCTCCACCGCCTTCCGAGCTACGACAACGTAAACGGCGAGGGAAATGTTCGTATTCCTATTCGGTTTAAGTAGCAGGATACCCCCCGGACGGGTCCTCTACGAGAAGCACTGCACCTCCTGCCACTATCCGGGCAACACCCTACGTCCCCCCGCCCCACCCTTGGAGGAGTACCGTACTACGGTGGATTACGTCCTGAAGGTTATGAGGGAGGGGGTACCCGGCTCCTGCATGCCCCAGTTTGACAGCCTCAACGAGAGGGAGAGGTTGGCCATAGCCCGGTTCGTAGCCGATATGAACAGAGGCGTAAAGGTGGATACCCCCCCTGACCTCGTCCGTCGCGGGAGCCTGATATACTACGACGTCTGCGCCCCCTGCCACGGGGACGACGGCAGCGGAAAGTCCTTCGGGGACGACGTGCCACCACCCCCCGACTTCCGGTACTTCAACCCCCTACCCGACCGCACCCTCCGCGTCTTAAACGAGGGCGTACCGGGGACGGCTATGTACTCCTTTCGGGACCTCCTCTCCCCAGAGGACAAGAGGGCCGTCGCTATCTACATTCTAACCCTTTTCAAGGGAAGATGAGGATTCTGGTTTTAACCGCCGCCTACGGCAGCGGCCACCGTATAGCCGCGAAGGGTATAGCCCAGGCCCTTGAATACCTCGGAGTTGAGTACAAAAGGAGCGACATAAACTTCAGCGTCTTAGACATCGTTGAGAGCGGAGGGATAACGGAGAGGGTCTCCTCCAAGGCCTACGAGGTGCTAATGCAACGAGGCCACAACATCTGGAGGATGCTCTACAACGCTCACTTCCTCGCCGCCTCCCCCTTTCGGAGGTTGTATAGGTTTCAGGTCCGGAACTTCGTCAAGATGGTCAAAGGTTGGCAACCGGACGCCATCGTAAGCACCCACTTCCTCACCTCCCTAATCGGCGTAATGTACTCCAAGGAGACGGGCAAGCCCACCTTTACGGTGATAACGGACTTCACCGTCCATCCCCTGTGGGTCTGGGAGGGTACCCGGAGGTACTACGTGGGCCTGCATAGGACGGCCGAGGAGGAGCCACTTAAGGGTAAGGACGTGGTGGTAAGCGGGATACCCCTAAGGAGGGACTTCTGGGAGCTGCCCCCCAAGGAGGACGCCCGCAAGGAGCTGGGGTATCCCAAGGACGGATGGGTCGTCCTGGTCTCGGCCGGCTCCTACGCCTCCGTGAGGGTGGAACCCGTCCTCTTAAAGCTCCGGGACATCGGGGCCTTCGTCGTTCTCCTCGCCGGAAAGCGGAGGGAAGCCTACGAGAGGTTCGTCAAGTTCTACGAGGAGGAGGGTATAAGGGGGGTGGTCTATCCCTTCATAGACTTCGTCCCCAAGATAATGGCCGCCTCCGACCTCTTCATCACTAAGGCGGGAGGGGTGTCCGTGGCCGAGTCCCTCGCCGCCGGCCTCCCTATGCTCTTTATAAACAACATGCCCGGCCAGGAGGAGATGAACGCCCGGATAGTAGAGGAGGAAGGGGCGGGTATAAACGCCCGTACCCCGGAGAGGGCGGTTGAGGTCTTGGAGGAACTCATCAGGTCGCC
Organism: Caldifarciminota bacterium; assembly: GCA_015494805.1. Taxonomy (GTDB): domain Bacteria; phylum Hydrothermota; class Hydrothermia; order LBFQ01; family LBFQ01; genus JAADCS01. The sequence continues at coordinate 1,323 of WGAN01000133.1, read as the reverse complement.
CGAAAGGTTAAGGGAGATGGCCGTAAGGGCCAAGGCTCTGGGGAAGCCGAGGGCTGCCCTTGATGTGGTGAGGGACGTTATGGGGGTCGTGGGATAGGGTACGTTCCACCTATTGATGTCCGCATAGGTGTGTCTCACTTTTACAAAAATACGTTGAAAAGTGCGACAGTGGAATGCCGAATGCCACGCTACCGTTCAGATCGGTATTCATCGTATGGAGCGATGCAATTTCCGAGAGGCCATTAGGGTGAAATTCCCTACATCATCGGTACCGAGATCTGAATCCGGATTACCGATTCCCATAAATGCGAGTACCAATTCTTTGAAGTTCAATTGTGGATTGCACGACATTCTGGATAGACGTTCTCGTGCCGTATACCAACATAATCAACTTCCCCGCCCTCACCGGACGCTCCCCTCACCCCTTAGCCATCCATATCCTCCTCGCTCCCCTCCGCTTCTTCCTCGCCCTCAACTTTTCCTTGAATATCCTGTACATCCCTGATATGCTGTACTTCACCCCGTACTCCCTCTCTATAAAGGCCACCCCGTCCTCTATCGTCCTTATCCTCCCCTTCCGCATCTCTTCCCTCAACCGCTCTATCGCCTCATCAGGTACCTTCTGCTCCTCTCCCTTCCTCCTTCCCCTCCTTTGCATCTCCAGTAACCTCTTTATCCCTCCATCCTCGTACGCCTTCCACCACCTCATCACTTGCCTCCCACTTACCCCTATCCTCTTTCCTACCTTCTCGTACCCCATCTTCGGATCCTCCTTAAACGCCAGTAGCATCTGCAACCTCCTCGCCCTCCTCGCATCCTTCTCCTTCCGCAGCATCTCCCTTAGTTCTTTTTCACTTTCCTTGACTTCCTTCACCTTGATCGGCACTACGTTCATTTTACGGGGGATATGTATGCCCGAAGCGTCTAAGAGATTAGGGAATTTGACTACGGGAATTATCTCCCGGTTATTCCCCTACCGGGCGCCTAGCCTGCTCACCACCGAGACACCCAATCTCCAGAAATTTAAGAAGAGTTGCGGTACGGATACTAAGCCAATTAAATTTCTATCAATGCAATGCATAGGTGGGCTAAAACTCGTTGAATCTATCCCGACTTTAAAATACCGTCCTATGAAGGAGAACCGCGAGCTTAAGGACTTTAAGCCACGAGGAGCTGTGGCCTTTTTCATAGGCCTGATAGCCTTATACGCCGTTATGTGGTTCGCGATATACGCCCTTCTGATAATCTCAAGAGGAGGTTAAGGCTATGAGATGGGATTTCATAGATGAGTACGAAGCTTGGGCGATGAAGCTGGCCTACGGG